>NZ_CALHQO010000545.1:0-5680 GCF_938036635.1 uncultured Leptotrichia sp. | reverse complement strand
AATTAATAACTTGAATAATCAGAAAGAAAATCAGAAAACTAAAAATACTAAATCAATCTCACAAAATGAACAAGAAAAAGAAGAGCTAAAAGTATTTCCATTAGAAAATAAGAAAAAGGATATTTCACAGGCTATTTCTGGTATTTCATCAACCTCACCTTTAGAATCAATACTTTCCTCAAGAAATACTGAAAAAATTTTACAAAAAAATGAGAACTTGAAAGTAATTTCAAAAGAAAATCTGACAAATGCAGTATCAACATCTACAAATATTTCAAAAAATATTTCAGAAAACGCTGCTGGAAATGACAAAAATGATTCTCGTATTTATAAAACAAGAACTAATAGTGTTGCTGGAAAAAATGAGAATCAGGGAGATGGTACTAATAAAAATAGTAAAAGCAATTCTTTTGTTCAAAAAGTAAGAAATAACGGGAATAATGGAAAAGATGGAAATAACAGGGGAAATATTAATGGAAAAGGTCAAAGTGGAGATAATTCAAAAACAGGAAATTTAGAAAAAATTAGCAAAAATTCTAGTAAAAATCATAATATTGAACGAAAAAGAAGTACTAAAAAAGGGGAAGAGGGAAATGAGAATGTCTGCAATGAAGGGAAAGATTTTACAGTTTCATATAATCCAAATTTGAGTTATCCAACTGGAGCTCAAAGGCTTGGGAATAAAGGAACTGTTACTGTTTTAGCAAGATTCCGTTTTAATAGCAGTGGTTCTGTTAGTGTGATTTCAGTATCAGGCGGGAGCTCAATATTTCAACAGGAGGCAAGGAGAGCAGCTGGTAGAATAAGAGTGAAAATAAAAAATCCTGAAACTTTGAAATGTACGATAACGAAACCATTTACATTTGAACTGAAATAAAAAAAGCCGAATAGAAATTCGGCTGATTTTTTTGTATAATATATTTATGACAAACATTACACAAAATAAACTGAAATATATTTTCAGTAACAACAATATTTTACTAGATTCCTTAAAATTTTTCAAGAAAAATAATATTCGCGACAGTCACCTTGAACATATTAAACTTTCCATTGATAAATTTCTTGCCTGCAGAGATATTTCAAAAGGTTTTGTCAAGTTCAAATGTCCTCTCTGTCCTATTACACATTTGTTCCCTATTACCTGCAAGTCTAAGCTATGTCCTTCTTGTGGTTACAAGTATTCTATGACATGGTCTGATAATATTCAAAAACATATTCTCGATATTGAACACCGGCATGTCCTTTTTACTATCCCTCAAGAATGCAGAAAGTTCTTCTTTTATGACAGATCCCTTCTGTCAAAACTTTCTGCTGCTGTTAATCAGGTTTTCAAGTTCATCTTTCACAATATCAGCAGGAAAAGAAAAAAAAAAACAAAATTTCTGAACATTCCAAATTTTACTTTACTGATTCCGATATTGTGCATTACGGTCTCATTTCTGTCATTCATACTTTTGGCAGGGACCTGAAATGGAACCCTCATGTTCATGCCATTGTTTCATTAGGAGGATTCAATAAAAATCTTGAGTTCAGGAAAATGAGACACTTCAACGTTGACACTATTACTGACAGGCTTAAAGAGGCAATTGATACTTTCAGGAAAAACATTGCCGTGTCAAGATATTCATTTTATCAAAGGCAGATGTACAAGACTTTCGGGATGAATCCTTTTTACTGTCCAGTATGCAAGGTTAAAATGATTGTATGGGAATTTTATCATTACAGACATCCGCCCCTCAAAAAATACTATTAATATTTTATTAATCCAACTAGGTTGGATATTTTGTCGTAGACATTTATATATTTATTTGGCAAAAGAAGAGTAAAAGAGGTTGACGCCTCTTTTAAAATTATCAAATATATCAGTAAATACCTAAAAAATATGAATTTAATTTCCTTATAAAAAACAAAAAAACCTATAGAATATCAAATCCTATAAGTTTTAAAAATTTTATTGATTTTTTATTAAATTATGTTTAACTATTTAACAACTTGCCATTTATTGTCGTTACCTTTTGTAAATTTAACTGTTGATGTTGCCAAATTTATTTTCTTAGTTTTTTTCAAATAATCATATTGTAATTTTATGTATTTTTCAATATCAACTTCGACTTCATCCTTACTGTTATCAACCTTTGTTACATATTTTTTAGCATTATCTCCTAAATACTTATCCAAAGCTTTTTCATCGTATCCTTTTACTAAAAATACAACTTCTCCGTTATTTCCCTTTTCATTTACTTGATATACAGAAACTTCAAATTGCTCAATAAGCATTGTATTTGATTCTTCCCATTGTTTTTTTAATGTTGAATCATTTGTTTTTTCCACATACTTATCCACATCTGGATTTATTGATTTAAGCATTTTTCTTGAACCATAATTTGATATTTCCTGCAAAACTTTTGCATAGTCTTCAGCTGCGGCATTTAAAGTATCATATTTTTTTATTTCTACAGACTCTTTTCCAGCTGGTGCCGCAACCGCTAAATTTGGTATAGTCATCAATCCCCCAAAAACCATTAACCCCATCAAAATTTTTTTTATCTTCATAATCTTTACCATTCTCCTTCTTCCTGCAATTTTGTAAAATCAATTTTTTCCTATGTGTATGTCTAAATTATCTTCATCAACTACAAAAAATTAACTGTTAGCCAATTATACTAAAAATTTTCTATAAACTAAAAAGTGTAGTAAATTTTTTTACACTTTCTTCTTTTACATAAAAAAATTCTTTTATAGATTTTTCTTCAAAGGCAATATAATCTTTTTCCAGCTCTTTTACAGCTAGCCTTAAAATTTCTCCTTTTCTGACTCTTTGAGAAATTCCATAAAATGCACGTTCCAAAAAATCTATATTTTTGTAATTAGACATTACTTTTTCACTTTCAATCCATTTAAATGTTCCTGCAAATTTTTTTGGAAAAAAACTCTGATTTTCAGATATATTATACAGTATCTTCTTTTCAATATTATTAATATTTTCATTGAATAGCCTATCAAAATTTTGGGCTAAAAAATGGTCAATAAACATATCCGATACAATTCCTTTAAAAATACCAAATTTTTCCACAAGTAATTCATTCAAAAAATTCTCATTCCTGTCAGTAATCCCATCAATTATCCGATGCAGGACAATTCCCTCTTTCAATTCTTCAGGAAGCTCTATTTTATCAACTAGCCCCTTATAAAAATCACCTGCAAAATTTCCATATAATGTCTTTTTATTTTCCTGCTCATCAATTTCAAGCGAAATTAGTGAATGTGCTAAAAAATTCATAATCTTTTCTCTTTCTCATTTTACTTTTAAAACTAAACCAGATTAAATGATAAAAATTAAATAAATTTAGAATTTCTCCTACTTTTTCATTTAATTTCAAAAATAATTCAATCTAGTAATTTCATACTAAAGCTCTTTAAATAATGAAGTTATTATAAACTTTTCCAACTAAAGGATATAAACCTAATATTTTCAAATAATTTAAAATATGATTTTCATTTTTTAAAATAAACTAATCCGTCAGCTTTAAAAAATTCCATTAATTATTTCTCATCTAGTTCATCAGAAAATCTGAATCCTTGACTTTCCAAGTCCTGTTTTGATGTATTATAGAAATTTTCGTAGATTCTTACAATCATTTCCTTGTATGACGGTAATTGAGGTGTTCCATTTTCTTCACGCCAAGCCACTGTATCTTTTTCGTGAAATTCCACGCCTTCTTCTACTTTTTTCGCATCATAGGTATCCTCAAATACAAATGTATCTAAAGGAACTCTTGGTTTTACTCTGGTTAATTTTCTTTCCACAGGCACTCCTAGCGTGCTTCCTACTATTGGGAATACATATTCTGGTAATCCAAGCATTTTTATAAATTCTTTTGTTTCCTTTCTAATTGCACCAATTACAGTGCTTCCGTATCCAAGAGCAAGAGCTGCTGTCTGCAAGGCATTTACAACAATTCCCGCATCTACTAATTCCATCCGCAGATTTTGGAGCAATATTTCTCTTGCCAAGAGAATTTGATGCATAAACTCCACGGTGAAAATCAACCAATACAAATACAAAAGCGTCAGCCTGTGCAATATGCTTCTGTCCTCCACAAAGTTCTGCAATTTTTGCCAATTTTTCCTTATCTCTTACAACAATTAATGAAGTTTGCTGTCCATTAACTGAATTTGCTGCTCTTTGAGCTGTTGCAAGTATTGTCTTTAAATCTTCTTCTTTTATCTTTTCCCCTGTAAATTCCCTTACAGAACGTCTATTTTGCAATTGTTTTATCAATTCATTCATTCAAATCACTTCCCTTTTTAAAATTTATTTAATTAATGTTATCACATTATATTTGTATTGTCAAACTATTTGAAATCATTAAATTTCTCCAAGATTATAATGATATAAACTAGAAAAAATCATTATTTTGACATAATGACTATAATTTAAAAATTTAATTTCAAAGTGGTTTTACTATGGCGTTTTTTATGGTATAATTGGTTATTATAAGCATTTTTAATGCCTTACCTTTTATAAAAATGAAAGAGAAAAAAATGTCAAAAAATAAAATAATAACTAACCAAACTTGTGGAAAACTTTATATTGCTGGAGAATATTCCATTCTAACAGCTGGACAAAGTGCAATCATAAAAAACATAAACCTTTTTATGACTTCAAAAATAAATTTTGCTGATAAATATACAATTTTTTCAGATATGTTTGATTATACCATAACTCTTGAAAAAACGGATTTCGATAAAAAAGCTTCACAAAATTTTGACAAAAATTATTCACTCATCTGTGAAACAATATCCGTTATGACTGAATATCTAAAGTTAAATAACTTGGAAATCAAGCCTTTTAATCTGGAAATTAATGGAAAAATGGAAATAGATAACAAAAAACTAGGAATCGGCTCAAGTGGCAGTGTTGTTGTTTTAACAATAAAATCCATTTTAAGTCTATATAATCTAAAAGTTTCAAAGGAAATACTTTTCAAGCTGTCTTCCTATGTTCTGCTAAAACGTGGAGATAATGGATCTATGGGCGATATAGCCTGCATTTCCTACGAAAATTTAATTTTTTATAAATCTTTCGACAGAAAAAAAATTAGTGAGTTAATGAAAAACGAAACTCTGGAAAGTGTTCTAAAAACTAACTGGAATTACGAAATTTCTGAACTTCATTTTAACAAAAACAATTTAAATTGTAATTTTTTAGTCGGATGGACAAAAGAACCTGCTATTTCTAGTAATTTGATAAATATTGTAAAAAGTTCCATTGATGAAAATTTTTTAAAAAATGTAGAAAATATCGTACAAGATTTGAGAATTGCCATGAAAAATGGAGATAAGCCAATGATAAAAAAATGCATTAATAAAAATGGGAAATTACTTCAAAACTTAAATGAAAATATTTATAGCCAAAAATTATTAAAATTAGTAAATTCTGCTCAAAAACTGGATATTTGTGCCAAAAGTAGCGGTGCTGGCGGTGGAGATTGCGGAATTGCCCTTTCCTTTAACAAAAATGATACAAAAACTATTATCAACAGATGGGAAAAATTCGGGATTGAATTGCTGTATGCTGAAAAATTATAAAAAATAGGAGAAATATGAAAAATAGAAAAGATGATCATATCAAGTATGCATTGGAACACAGAAGTGAATATAACAGCTTTGACGATGT
>NZ_CALHQO010000544.1:0-2511 GCF_938036635.1 uncultured Leptotrichia sp. | reverse complement strand
AGAAAATTTAAAAGTGAAAAGTTATAAAAATGAATAACAACAGTTTTTATACAGCGAAAAGTTAATACATTTGCTCAGGAATAAGATAAAAATGAAAAAATATTATATTAATGAATATTATAAATAAAAAATAAAAAGAATAGGAGAGGATTATAGGAATGGGATTGTTAATAACAATTAATGTGCTGTTTATGATATTTTTCTTTGTGATAGCATATATGTCGATACGGTATTTTATTAATCAGATTGAGAAATATCCGAGAGTTACATTTGAAGAGGTGTATAACAGTAAAAAATTAAGACAGAAGTATAATATTGAGGATAATAAGGCAAATCCTTATGATTATGGGTATAATTTTAAGGAAATTGAGTATAAGTCAGGGAAAATACAGCTTTATGGGTGGCTTATCGAGAACAAGGAAGCTACAAAAACGATGATTATTTCACATGGTCGTGGTGTAAACAGGCTGGCTTCGTTACAATATTTGGAAATGTTTAAAAATATTGGACTTGACAAGGAGTATAATTTTTTTATTCCAGATTTGAGAAACTCAGGAAAGTCTGATGTAGCCAAAACTAAGATGGGATACTGCTTTGGACAGGATATTTTTCACACAATGGAAATGCTGAATGAAAGATTTGGAAAGAACAATTTTACGCTTTACGGATTTTCGCAAGGAGGTATGGGATCTGCGATTGCTTCTAAAATGTACGTGAAGGCACTTAGAAAAAAAGGGATTGTGATTGATAAGCTGATTTTGGACAGTTCGATTTCCAATATAAGAAAGAGAATCAAGGAAGACGCAAAAAAACGTCGTGTTCCAAAATTTATTGTAAGTGTTATTGTAAGAATTTTTAATTTAAGAGTTGGAAGCCATCTTGATAAGCTGAAATTATCATATTTGCTAAAAAGAATACCTACTTTGATAATACAGTCTAAAAATGACAAGGCTACAACTTATGGAATGCTTATGGAAGAGTATAACGAACTTGCCCAAAACGAAAATATCAAGCTAAAAGTTTTTGAAAAAGGTTCACACACAAGAATTTATGCTGATCCTGAGTGTAAAGATGAATACGTTGAGGCGGTAAAAGAGTTTTTAACAAATTAAAGTTATAAAAAACAGAAAGGTAGAAAATTTAATGAGTTCAAGATTAACCAAAAAAAGTTACATAATTTATGGGCTTGGGGTTTCATATTTTATGATTGACCAGATTTATAATCAATGGTTGTCATATTATTATTTGCCACCTGAAACGGAAAAAAATTTAGTTCCGTTGTTAAAGCCGCAGTATTTAGTTCTAGCATTTATTTTTGCGAGGATTATTGATGCAATATCGGATCCTGTTGTAGGATTTTTATCTGATAATTCAAAATCACGGTTTGGAAAAAGATCAATATTTATGCTAGTTGGAGGATTGCCGCTTGGGATTCTTACGATTATGTATTTTTACCCAATTAAAAGTTCGCAGATGGCAACGCTTATTTATTTATCAGTTGTTGGAGGACTGTATTTTACGGCATATACTTTAGTCGCAGCACCGTATAACGCTCTAATTCCAGATTTGGCTTCAAATAAGGAAGAAAGGCTTAATCTTTCTACAATGCAGTCGACTTTTAGACTTATATTTACTGGGATTGCAATGGTTCTGCCAGGTATTTTGATTTCAAAATTGGGAATGGTAAATGGAGTACTGAATACAGAAGTTGGAATACGTAAAACAGTAATTTTGATTACAATATTGTCAGTTTTGGGGATTTATGCGTGTATATTTTTTCTAAAGGAGAAACAGCTTACGCAAAACCGTCCTAAGACTGAATCGCTAGGGTTTATGAAATCAATTTCACATTTGAAGGATAAAGAAATTATTTTGTACTTTTTAGGATATTTCTTTTTCTTTTGCGGATTTAACATACTTCGTGGAGATTTGACATATTATTTGAGCGCTGTAATGCAAAAGGATATTAAATATTTGACTGTAATATCAGTTGTGCTGTTTGGAATGGCGGGGCTATTTTTTCCAATTACAAACAAGTTTGGGAAAAAATATTCGTACAAGAAAATATTGATTGTAGATATGCTGCTTTTGATAATCGGTACTTTTGGACTATTGTTTATTAATAAAAATAATTCAATTTTTGCATATTTACTTTTTGTAATTTGTGGAACAGGATTAAGTGGTGCGGCGTTTATTTTCCCACAGGCAATGCTTAGTGAAATTTCTGCAAAACTGTCAGAAACTAAAAAAGTAAGTTTGGAAGGCTTTATGTTTGGAATACAGGGAATGTTTCTAAAATTGGCGTTTCTAGTGCAGCAAGTTGTTCAGTCAACTTTACTTGTTTTAGGAAATCAGAATGTTCAGAATGGCGTGAAAGGTGCAACTGAAGTTGGAGTTAAAGTGACACTTGTCGTAGCATTAGCGCTGTTTGGCGTTTCGCTGTTTTTCTATAATTTGAAAAAAGAGGATTAATTTTAGTTAATTATTAATATTTATAAATAAAAAATGGAG
>NZ_CALHQO010000543.1:0-1764 GCF_938036635.1 uncultured Leptotrichia sp. | reverse complement strand
TTATTGAGACAGGGCGTGGGTGCAATTTTGCATGTGATTTCTGTGCGATTCATTCTTATTATGAGAAAAAGTACTTTAGGCGTCCTATTGAGGAAATTGTGCAGGATATAAAAAATTCTGGGAAGAAGTATGTTTTTTTTATTGATGATAATTTTGTGGCGGATCATAAACATGCGATTGAGATTTGTAAGGCGATTGCTCCATTAAATATAAAATGGGTAACGCAAGGGGCTATTACCATTGCGAAAAATGATGAATTGCTTTACTGGATGAAAAAAAGCGGATGTAAAATGATTTTGATTGGGTACGAGTCGATGAATCCAAATATTTTAAAGGATATGGGGAAAGGCTGGAGAAGTGGCGTTGGGGAAATAAATGAACTGACGGAAAAAATTCATAGTTATGGAATCGGAATTTATGCTACTTTTGTATTCGGTTATGGAAATGACACGAAGGAAACTTTTGATGAAACGGTAAAATTTGCCAAAAAACATGGATTTTATTTTGCAGCATTTAACCATCTTGTACCATTCCCAAAAACAGGCGTTTATAGAAAATTAAGAGAAGAAAAACGGCTTCTTAGTGAAAAATGGTGGCTGGATGAAAATTATCCTTATGGACGGATTTCCTTTCTTCCAAGCGATCAGACTCCCGATGAGCTTTCCAAAAAATGTGCCAATGCAAGAAAAAGTTTTTTTGGATGGCGTTCAATACTTAAAAGAGGATTTATGCAGTTAAAACGGAGCCATGATTTGGGAATGTTTGCAATATTTTTTGCACAAAACTTTAATTTGAAAAAAGAAGTTATGGGGAAATATGATTTACCGTATGCACAAAACTTGGATGAAGCTCCAAAATAATTTTCAGTAAAATAAGCCGTAAGTATTGTGAGAATAAAAAAACCTTATGTTATTGAACAGAGTTAGTAAGTTTATAAAAGATATATCGAAAGTCAAGGACAGGAAAAATAAAAGTTATATTCCATCCCGCCATCTGTCCTGAAACCAGAACCATTGCTCTGGCAGTTTTAGGATAATTTTTTCGTATTCAGTTAAAATAGATTTCATTATTTCGTGTCTATTTTTGTAATTTTCAGGATGGATAACTTTGTCTATAAAAATGTGGCAAATATTGTTTTCATCAACTTCATTGTGAATAATAACAATCGGAATATTCTCTTTCTTGGAAAAATAGGCAGGAAAGCCTGAATTAGTGGTAGGTAAGCCAAAAAATGTGATTTTATCCCCATCTGGTTTTCGTACATCACTTAAAAGCACAAAAACGCCCTTTGAATTTTTATTTTTCAAAAAAGATTTGTAATTTTGTTCTGGAAAATAAGTCATGTTATTCTTAAAACGGATTTTATCCATATAAGATTCAATAAATTTGTTTGAGATAATTCTAATAGGAATAAACATTGCGTCGTTTCTCGTTGGAAAAAGGCTGGCGTGAAAAAATCCAAAATGTGAAGTAACAAGAATAATCCGTTCATTTTCACTCTTTAATTTTTCCAGTAATTCAGAATTATATATTTTTGGCGAAAAATTCTCAAAATATTCATAAATCCAGAAGGGCAGTAAAAACGACTTTGCTGTATTTTTATAAGATTTTATCGCAATTTCCTTGATTTTTTTCTTTGAATAATTAAAACTATTTTGTTCATTTAAAATCAAATTTAAGTTACGATATGACAATTTTCTTCCTTTTGGAATGAGATAAAAAAGCAAAACACCAATAAATTCAGATATTTTTAGACGAAGTTTG
>NZ_CALHQO010000542.1:0-7826 GCF_938036635.1 uncultured Leptotrichia sp. | reverse complement strand
GTTGTGAGATTTGATGTGCCAGGGCATAAAGGAGGGCGTGGAAATAAGGAGTTTCGAGATTTTATTGGGCTGGATGCGATGCAGATGGATGTTAATTCGATGAAGCCGCTTGATAACTTATGCCATCCAACTTCGGTTATTAAAGAGGCTCAGGATATAGCGGCGGAGGCTTTTGGGGCAAAAGAGGCTTATTTTATGGTAAGTGGAACAACTGGGGCTGTGCAGGCTATGATTATGGCGACTTGTAAAGCTGGAGATAAAATTATTATTCCGAGAAATGTGCATAGAAGTGCCATTAATGCAATGGTAATTTGTGGAGCAATTCCAGTTTATATTAACCCTGGACTTAACAAAAAATTGGGAATTTCACTTGGAATGTCTATTAATGATGTGAAAAAGGCAATTCAGGAAAATCCTGATGCAAAAGCAATATTAGTGAATAATCCTACTTATTACGGAATTTGTTCAGATTTGAAATCTATTGTAAAACTGGCACATGAAAATGATATGTTTGTGCTAGTTGATGAGGCACATGGAGCACATTTTTACTTTGATGAAAATTTACCAATTTCAGCTATGGAAGCTGGAGCAGATATGGCGGCAATTAGTATGCATAAGACAGGTGGTTCTTTAACACAAAGTTCGATTTTGTTAAGTGGTGAGAGAATAAACGCTGATTATGTTCGGCAAGTTATAAACTTGACTCAAACAACAAGTGCATCGTATTTACTTATGACTTCACTTGATGTGGCAAGAAAAAATTTGGCGATAAATGGAAGGGAACTTTTTGAAAAGACAGTTAAATTTGCAGAATATGCCAGAAATGAAATTAATAAACTAGGTGGATATTATGCCTATGGGAAAGAACTGATTGATGGAGATTCGGTTTATGACTTTGATACGACAAAATTATCTGTGTATACAAAAGATATTGGACTTGCTGGAATTGAAGTTTATGATATTTTGCGGGATGATTATGAAATTCAGATTGAATTTGGAGATTTGGGAAATATTTTGGCGATAATTTCAGCGGGAGACAGGGGTTTGGAAATAGAACGGCTAATATCTTCACTTGCAGAAATTAAACGGCTTTACTCAAAAGATTCTACAGGAATGTTTGATCATGAATATATAAATCCTGATGTTGTACTTCCACCACAAAAAGCCTTTTATTCAGAAAAGGAAATGATTCCCATAAAAGAAAGTGCTGGTAAAATAAGTGGTGAATTTGTGATGGCTTATCCGCCAGGGATACCGATATTAGCACCAGGAGAGCGAATTACTGAGGAAATCATAAACTATATCGAATATGCAAAGGAAAAAGGATGTCTATTAACAGGAACTGAGGATATGCATGTTGAAAAGATAAATGTTGTTTTGGAGTAAAATTAAAAAAAACGCAGATAGTGTCTGCGAAATCCAATTAAAATAAATGAAAGAAGGAAAGCAAAAATGGCTGACAGCAGATTTTTGAAATTTTTTAATTATATTTTGCTAGTTGAAGGAAGCTATTCTAATGATAAGAATGATAAAGGTGGGGAAACAAAATACGGCATTACTAAGGAACGAGCTAGAGAATGTGGATACAAAGGTAGCATGAAAGATTTAACAAAAGCAATGGCACAAAAAATTTATGAGGAAAAATATTATAAGGCTAGAAAATTGGATCAAGTAAAAAATGATAAAGTGGCACTAAGCATATTTGATTTTTCAGTAAATGCTGGGAGATATGGAATCAAAAAGGCTCAGGAAGCTGTGAATAAAGTTTATGGGAAAAATGTAATTAGTGTAGATGGAGCGGTTGGGCCTATGACATTAAAATATTTAAATGATGTTAATCCAGCTAAATTTTTGATGGCTTATCATAATTTACAGCGTGAATATTACAAGTCTCTTGCTAAAAATAATGTAACTCAGAATGATTTTCTAGCTGGATGGTTGAACAGGGTTAAGGTTAAGGAAAATTATTTGAGAAACGTTTAATGAGTACAAGAAAATAGAATAAAATTATAAACAATGGAAAATTTGAGGAATTTAGAAAAAAGTTTTAAAGTACAAAACATTGGAAATAAAAGGTTAGATATTAAAAAAATAGGTAATACAAATTGAAAGGAGTGTAGCAGATGGAATTATGGTACACAGAAGAGCATACGAAAAATGTTCGTTTTTCTATAAAGATTGATAAGCAGTTAGTTAGTGCGAAAAGTGATTTTCAGAGAATTGATATTTTTGAGTCGCCAGAATTTGGGCGATTTTTGACATTGGATGGATTTATGATGCTGACAGAAAAGGATGAGTTTATTTACCATGAGATGATAACTCACGTTCCTATGGCTGTAAATCCTAAGGCTAAGAAAATATTGGTAATTGGTGCTGGAGATGGCGGTACTGTTCGTGAACTTGTAAAATATGAGCATATTGAGAGAATTGATATGGTGGAAATTGACAAGATGGTTGTCGACCTTTGTCGTGAATATTTACCTAAGACAGCGAATAAGCTGGATGACAAGAGAGTTCATATTTATTATGAGGATGGATTGAAATTTGTACGTTCCAAGGCAAATGAATATGATATTGTAATTGTGGATTCGACAGATCCGTTTGGGCCTGGAGAAGATTTATTTACAAGAGAATTTTATGGAAACTGCTTTAATGCATTAAAAGAAGACGGAATTCTTGTGAATCAGCACGAGAGCCCATATTATGAGGCAGATGCTAAAGCAACAGCAAGGGCAAACAAACAATTAAGGGCGGTTTTCCCATTTGCAACAGTTTATCAGCTACATATACCGACATATCCATCAGGACATTGGTTGTTCGGATTTGCTTCAAAAAAATATAATCCTGTGGAGGATTTAAAGGCTGATGAATGGAATAAGTTTGGAATAGAAACAAGATATTATAATACAGAATTGCATAAAGGGGCTTTTGCTTTACCAAATTATGTGAAAGATTTAATAAAATAATTTAGAATAAATACGATAAGGAGAATTTATATGAGAAATAAAAATATACATACATTTATAGGGTGTGATAATGAATACAATGAGAGTAAAATTGCTATTTTTGGAGCGCCGTTTGACAGTACAACTTCGTTTAGACCAGGGACTAGATTTGCTTCAGCAGTTATGAGAAATGAGAGTTTTGGAATAGAAACGTATAGTCCTTATCAAGATAAGGATTTGGAGGATATTAAGGTTTTTGATGGAGGAGATTTGGAACTTTCGTTTGGGAATTCAGAAAGTACATTGCAGGATATTCAGGATGAAACGGCAGAAATTTTGAAGGATGGGAAAATTCCGTTTATGATTGGTGGAGAGCATTCTGTTACATTGGGAGCTGTAAGAGCGGTTGCTGAGAAATATCCAGATTTGCATATTATACAGTTTGACGCACATACAGACTTGAGAGATGAGTATTTAGGACAGTATTATTCACACGCTTCTGTAATTAGAAGATGTTGGGACATTGTTGGAGATGGCAGAATCTTTCAGTTTGGAATAAGAAGCGGCGAAAGAGATGAATGGAAATTTGCAAAGGAACATCTTCATACAACAAAATTTAATTTTGATGGACTTGATGAAGTTGTAGAAAAATTAAAAGGAAAACCTGTATATTTTACATTGGATTTAGATGTACTTGATCCATCGGAATTTCCTGGAACTGGAACGCCTGAAGCTGGAGGAGTTACTTTTGTGGAACTTCATAAGGCGATAGAAAAAATATCGCAGTTAAATATTGTTGGGCTTGATATGAATGAATTATCGCCTGTATACGATCAGTCTGGGCAATCTACAGCACTAGCTTGTAAACTGCTTAGGGAAATTTTGCTGTTTATTTATAAATAGATTTATTTTAAGGAAAAGTGTTTGTGCATAAATGGTACAGATACTTTTTTGAATATATAAAAATAAAAAAGTTTTTAATAATTTATAAAAAGGGAGGAATGTTAGATGAAGAAAAAGTTGCCAATAGGAATATCAAATTTTAAGGAAATAATAGAAGATGAATATTACTATTTTGATAAAACAGAGTTTATTGAGAATTTATTTGAGGAAGTGTCTAAAATTAAGTTGTTCACACGTCCGAGAAGATTTGGAAAAACACTTAATATGTCGATGCTAAAATATTTTTTTGATATTGAAAATAAAGAAGAAAATAAAAAGTTATTTAGTGGACTTGATATTGAAAAATCTGAATATATGTCTGAACAGGGACAGTATCCAGTGATTTTTATTTCACTGAAAAGCATAAAGGCAAAAACTTGGGAGGAAGCAATACAGGAAATTAGACTGCTAGTTTTAGAATTGTTTTCTGAGTACAAGTATCTTTTAGAGGACTTGGATGAGTATGATTTGCCTAGATTTAAGAAGTATTTACTGGGCAATGCAGATTTTTCTGAGTTAAAAAATGCCTTGCTGTTTTTAACTAGAATATTATTTCAGAAGTATAAAAAAGAAGTTATCTTATTAATTGATGAATATGACAGTCCTTTGATTTCTGCTTATGAATATCATTATTATAGCGATGCCATCGCATTTTTTAAAGTATTTTACGGAGAAGCACTGAAAACTAACCAGTATTTAAAAATGGGAGTTATGACTGGGATTATAAGAGTTATTAAGGCTGGAATATTTTCTGACTTGAATAATCTAAACGTTTATTCTATTTTAGAAAATGAATATTCTGAGTTTTTTGGTTTTAATCAGGATGAAGTTGAAAAAACTCTTGAATATTTTGATGTAAAGTATGAACTTTTTGATGTTAAGGCTTGGTATGACGGTTACAAATTTGGTGATTCTGATGTGTATAACCCTTGGAGTATTTTAAAATTTTTAAAATCTAAAAAAATTGGTTCCCACTGGATTGATACTTCTGGGAATTTCTTGATTAATCAGATTTTGAAAAATACAGATTCTGAAATTATGGAAACTTTGGAAGCTCTTTTTAATGGAGAAACTGTTGAAGAAAATATCAGTGGTAATTCCGATTTATCTAGTTTATTGGGACAAGAGGAAATTTGGGAACTTCTTTTATTTAGCGGATATTTAACTATTGATGAAAAAATTGGGGAAGACTATGAGGATGTGTATTCCTTGAGACTGCCTAATAGGGAGGTAAGGGAGTTTTTTAGGAAGAAATTTATTGATGTAAATTTTGGGGAAAGTATGTTTAGAAAGGCTATGGAAGGGCTTAAAAACCTTAAATTTGATATTTTTCAAAAATATTTACAAAATATTTTATTAAAATCAACAAGTTTTATGGATACTAAAAATGAAGACTTTTATCATGGATTAGTCTTAGGAATGATGTTTTATCTAGATAATCATTATTATGTAAAATCTAATGAAGAAAGTGGCCTTGGAAGATATGATGTTGTAATTGAGCCAAAGAATAAGAACAATAGAGGTTTTATTCTAGAGTTTAAAGTTGTGAAAAATGAAGATGATTTGGAGAAAGTTTCGGAAGAGGCGATAGAGCAGATAACAGAGAAGAAGTATGATATTGGGTTAAGAGATAGAGGTATTAAGGATGTTACTTTTGTTGGAGTTGCTTTTTGCGGAAAAGTAGTTAAAGTCAGTTACAGATAGTTATAGTGTGAAAGGGAAGAAATAGCGATGTATTTGGATCAGATTAGTTTTAATAACTTTCGTTGCCTTGCGGATGGGAAGTTGAAGTTTGACAGGTATTTTAATTTAATATATGGGAAGAATGGACAGGGGAAGACATCGCTTATTGAGGCTGTTCATTTTTTGGCTACTGGGAAAAGCTTTAGGACTAAGAAAGTGAAAGAGATTCGAAAGTATAATTTCAACAGGCTGATTGTATTTGGGAAATATAAAAATAAAGATTTATCGGAAAATGCTATTGCTATTGATGTGAATGAGGATAAGAAAGATTTTTACATTGATAGGGAAAAAGATAAATATATAAACTATGTGGGGTTACTTAACATTATTTCATTTATTCCTGAGGATATTGAACTGATTATTGGGAATCCTGGCGTTAGGAGAAACTTTTTTAATTACGAGATTTCACAGGCAAAAAAGGAGTATTTGCAGTCGATTGTGAATTTTGAGAAAATATTGAAGGTGCGGAACAAGCTTATAAAGGAAAAAAAGACTGGCGAGGAAATTTATAAGATCTATAACGAAAAATTTATAGAGGAAGGGCTAAATATTGTTTTTAATCGGCAGGAATTTATAAAAAAAATATCAATTTTATTAAACTTGAATTATCGTAAATTATTTGATGAAAATTCAGAGCTAAAATTAAAATACGACTGTTTTCTTGGGGATGTGGAAAAGAAGACTAGAGAAGAGCTGAAGGAAAAATTTGAAGTGCTATGTAAAAGGAAAAGTGAAAGGGAAAAATTTCTTGGATACAGCCTGCTTGGCCCTCAAAAAGATGACTTTATCTTTGAGCTGAATGGAAAAAATGCAAAGGCATATTCTTCACAAGGGGAGAAAAAATCTATAATATTCTCGCTAAAAATTTCAGAAATTGATATTTTAATAAAGGAAAAAAAGGAATATCCGATATTTCTGATGGATGACATTGCTTCATATTTTGATGAAGTGAGAAAAAAAAGTATTTTAAGCTATTTTGAAAATAAAAAAATTCAATGTTTTATAACTTCGACAGAGGATTTGGGCATAGAGGGGAAAAAATTTATTGTGGAAAAGGGGAAGATTATTAATGAGTAAAAAGGGGTTGAAAAATGGAAGGAATTAAGGATTTAAAGGATTTGGCACTGGAAGCAATTGAGAAAAGAAGTTCGCTTTTGAAAAATGAAAAATATATTTTGTGGAAAATCAAGAAAAATTGGAAGCAGATTGTGAATGGGCCAATCGGTGAGAAAACTTATCCAAAAAGTCTATTTAATGGGAATCTTGTTGTGGTTATCAATGATGGTGTTATTTATCACACAACGATAATGTATGCGGAAAATATAAAGGAAAAAATAAACACATTTTTGAATGGGAAATTTTTGGAAAGTATCGAATTTTCGAAGGTAAATTACAAAATAAAGCGTGATTTGCTGGATGAACTTATTGAAAATGAGGAAAATAGAGGGACAATTCGGGCTGGAGAAATTCCAAGAGGAAATGTTAGGGAAAGAAATAGGAATATTGATTCTGAAAATAAAATTGTAGAAAAAGTAAAGGATATTGTGCTTTTGCCTGAAGAAGTTAAGGAAATTCATGAGAATATTGATAAAATTGATAAAAAATATGAAGATATTGCCAGAAGACTTGAAAAAATTGCGATAAAACTGAAAAAAAGAGAAAAATACCTAAAGAATAATGGATATATTGAGTGTGAAAACTGTAGAATTTTATTTTTGCAGGAAAACAGCGAGAAAATGTGCTTTGAGTGTAGAATGAATGAAAAAAATCGAAAATTTCAGAAAATGGCTGATTTAATAAGAAATAAACCGTATATTTCAGAAAAACAGGCGGTCCGAATGACAAATACCGATAAATCTACATATTATAAAGCAAGAGATATATTGGCACAGCAGACTTACAATGATATGCTTTATTACTGCCTTGAAAAAAACAGGGAAATTTCTTTAAATGAAGATTATGAGTTTGAAATTCGGAGTGAGTCGAGGGAAGATGTGGAAAAATTTATAAAAAATTATGTGGACTATAAAATTGGAAGTGATAATGAGGAAGTCTTTAAGATTGAGAGAAAGTGGGCTTTGAGAAGATTAAGAAAGGATATGAAATTTAGGATTGAAAATAACAGGAGATATTGATTTTATACTATTTTTTATTTTGTTAAAAAATTACAATTATTCATCAAAATATGTTAAAATA
>NZ_CALHQO010000541.1:0-8694 GCF_938036635.1 uncultured Leptotrichia sp. | reverse complement strand
CGTATTGAAAAACAAACGTGTCATATTAATGTGACAGTAGGAAACTAAGGAAAAGCTATGGGACAAAAAATTCATCCAACTGGCTTTCGTTTGGCAGTAAATAAAGATTGGTCTTCAAAGTGGTTTGCTAAAAGTAGCGATTTTTCTGTTGTCTTAAAGCAAGATATTGATGTTCGCGAATATTTACGTAAACGCTTGTCTAATGCATCAATTGGCCGTGTTGTTATTGAGAGGCCAGCCAAATCTGCTCGTGTTACTATTTTCTCGGCTCGGCCAGGAATGGTGATTGGTAGAAAAGGTGAAGATATTGATGTGTTAAAACGTGATTTGCAAAATTTAATGGGTGTTCCTGTTCATGTTAATATCGAAGAGATTCGAAAACCTGAATTGGATGCACAAATTATTGCAGATGGAATAGCTCAGCAACTGGAAAAGCGTGTTCAATTTCGTCGCGCTATGAAGCGTGCCATGCAAAATGCTATGCGTGTTGGTGCAAAAGGTATCAAAATTATGACCTCTGGACGGTTAAATGGTGCTGACATTGCCCGTAGTGAATGGTACCGAGAAGGGCGTGTGCCTTTGCATACTTTGCGTGCTAATGTAAGTTATGCTACCAGTGAGGCAAATACTACATATGGTGTAATTGGATTAAAGGTTTGGGTATATACTGGTGAAGGCAAAGATGTTGTTTTGAATAAACCTGAACAAGAGCATAAACGCAGAAAGGTAGGACGTAATGCTGCAACCAACTAGACTGAAGTACCGTAAGCAACATAAAGGACGCAATACAGGCTTGGCTCTGCGTGGTAATGCTGTTAGTTTTGGTGATTTTGCTTTGAAGGCTGTGGGTCGTGGTAGGCTTACTGCAAGGCAAATCGAAGCTGCTCGCCGCGCAATGACACGTCATATTAAACGTGGCGGCCGTATTTGGATTCGCGTATTCCCAGATAAGCCAATTACAGAGAAACCAATACAAGTTCGTATGGGTGGAGGTAAGGGTTCTGTTGAATATTATGTTGCAGAAATTAAACCTGGGAAAATTCTCTATGAGATGGATGGCGTTGCAGAATCTTTAGCACGTGAAGCTTTTGCATTAGCTGCAGCTAAGCTGCCAATTCCAACTGTATTTGTAACGAGACAGGTGGGTAAATAATGAAAACTCATGAATTGAAGAATAGATCAAGTGAGCAGTTAAACCAAGAGTTGATAGATTTATTAAAAGTTCAATTTGGTTTGCGTATGCAGCATGCAACTGGCCAATTAGGGAAAACCAGTGAGTTAAAAAAAGTACGCCGAAATATTGCACGTATTAAGACTGTTTTAGCTGAAAAAGGTGCTCAATAATGATCGAAATTAAAAATGTTCGTACATTGCAAGGTAAGGTCGTCAGCAATAGTATGGATAAAACGGTTACCGTTTTGGTTGAGCGGAAGGTAAAGCATCCCTTGTATGGTAAAGTTATTCGTCGCTCTACAAAAATTCATGCCCATGATTCAACAAATCAATGTAATGTTGGTGATGTTGTAATTATTGAAGAGAGCCGCCCTTTATCAAAAACAAAATCTTGGGTAGTTAAGGAATTGGTAGAAAAAGTGCGGCAAGAATTGCGTTTGATGTTTTAGATAAAAGTGAAGATGATATTGATAGAATGCTGGAAATAATAAAGGATTCGCATATGAATATCAAACATTGCGAAATTTGTGGAAATTTGTCTGAAAATGATATTTGCGAGATTTGTGCTAACGAGAAAAGGGATAAGGAAGTAATCTGCGTAGTTGAAGGAGTCCGAGATGTAATTGCTTTTGAAAAATCTGAAACATATAATGGACTTTATCATGTACTTGGTGGAAAGATAGATCCATTAAACGGAGTTACAATTGAAGATCTGAATTTGAGAAAGTTAATGAATAGACTAAATGAAGATGTAAAAGAAGTTATATTGGCTTTAAATCCCGACTTGGAAGGTGAAACTACAAGCCTATATTTGACAAAATTCCTGAAAGAAAAGAATATTAAGATTTCTAAAATTGCAAGCGGTATTCCAATGGGCGGAAATATTGAATACACGGATATGGCAACACTAGGAAGATCGCTTGAGGGTAGGGTTAATGTGGATGATGTAGACTAAAATTTTAAACAATGTAGCCTACTTATTTTTTCTACTTTTAAGTGCTAGAATTGTTATAGTCTTTGTAGTTTCTAATAGTTTTGTAGTAAAATTTCTATTGAAGAAATCCAGACATATAAAAAAATAAATTGTGTAAATTCAAATATATCTAATACGAGTTTACACAATTTTTTATTCATAAATTCTTTTTTATTTTATCCATACATCTCTTCAATCTTTTCATCATCAATTCCAAATAAATAAGTCAGTATAAATCCTCCTGCATATGCTCCAAGCATTGCGATTATAAAGTAAATCCAAGATCCAGGAACAACAATAAGTAGTCCAAATAAACCTGAAACACCTTGAGAAATTGTTCCTAAATGAAATAGAACTGCAAGAACTCCACCGATTCCAGAACCTAAGCACGCTGTAATAAAAGGTTTTCCTAATGGTAAAGTTACAGCATACATTAATGGTTCACCAATTCCAAGTATTCCAACCGGAATAGAATCTCTTACCATATTTTTAAGCCGTTGATTCTTAGTTTTTATATAAATTGCAATTCCTGCGCCAACTTGTCCTCCACCTGCCATTATAAGTATAGGAAGCAGATAGTTAATTCCTTTTGTAGGTCCTGTCGGATCATTAAGTAAAGTGTGTATAGGAGTTAAAGCTTGATGTAGTCCAACTGAAACTAAAGGAAGGAATCCAGCTGCCAGTATATATCCTCCCAATATTCCTAACTTCTTATATGAGAAATCAAGAATGGTGAATATGAAGCCCGTTACAACAGTTCCTAAAGGCTGAATTATTATTAGGGCTATAAATACACCTATTATTAAAGTTAAAAGAGGAGTAAAAAAGGTATCAAGCATTACAGGAACTATCTTTCTTATATTTTTTTCCAAATATGCGACTATTATTCCCATAAATAAAGATGCAAGCAGTCCTCCCATTCCAGGTGCAAAAGGCTTACCTGTAAAAGGAAGTATAATTGCACTCTTGTCTTCAACTTTAAGAAGTAAAGGCAAGGCTGGATTTGTGATAAATATTGATCCCATAATTCCACCAAGCACTGCAGTTCCGCCAAATTCTTTTGCTGCATTCATCCCTACATAAATCGCAAGATATCCAAACATAACAAATCCGATACTTCTTATCGCAGCAAACCACCATACTGTATTATAAGCATTTTTTGTTGCAACATTTATTACATTTGTAAGTCCCATTATTAACCCTGATGCGATTATTCCAGGTAATAGAGGTACAAATATATTTGCAATTTTTTGAAGAAATCGTTGGACAGAACCATTATGTTTTTGTTTATTTGTTTTCTTATTTTCACTTGCTATATCCTTTACGTTACTATCTGAAAATCCTAGAGCAATACCACTAAGTTTCGAAAATTCATCTCCTACTGTATTTACTTTTCCAGGCCCTAATACAATCTGTAAAGTTTCTGCATTCACGACATTTAATACACCATCAATTTTTTTCAACTTTTCTAAATCCACTTCATTTCTAGTCTTTACTCTGAGTCTTGTCATACAGACCGCGTTTGAAGCAATGTTTTCTTTACCACCTAAAATATCATAAATTTCCTGTGCTGTTTTTTTGGCATCCATAATGCTCATCTCCTTTGTAAGTTGAAGTTTCAAAATCTTTTAATTAAATAGTTAAAGATAAATCTATTAGATAGAGGCATTTTTATTTTTTTACAAAAGAAAATTTTTGCCAAGGTTTGATGTAGTCAATTAAAAATATTTCTTCATCTGCTATTTTTCCAACAACATTTGATTTTCCGGTATTTTTCATTTCTGTTTTTGCAATTAAAAGTTCCCCTGCGTAATGTCCAAATTCGCTGCTTTCAATAATTATATCTCCCTTTTTTATTATTTCAGGGGCATTAAAAATTTTAAAATTATGTTCTTTATATTTTACACGGCTATTTGTAGAACGAATTAGATTTTCAGAAATATCACCTCTATTAAAGTGAAATTCATCAAAAATTATTTTTTGTTCTATTTCAGGAACATTTTTTTTAAGTTCAATTGAGAAACTTACCATATCTTTACGCACTTTTTTAAATTCTTCTAATTCTTCATCAGTTGGATAGCAGTTTGAAATAATTATATCGTCAATTGTTTCTAGTGCCATAAAATGTTTGAACTGAACTATCAACGGTAAATTACGATGCATTTCCAAGGTTGGTAATCCTTGCGTTACTGGCTTAGGACCAAAACTGTTTTTAGATTGTGAAGTTATAAATGCGGCTGTTCGTAATCCATATTTTGTAAAATTTTCTGTACATTTTTTGAAAAATTCCAAGCCTAATCCTGTGTGAATATGAGGATAAAAGTTATGGCATCCTATCAGATTATTTTTATTTGGGCGATAATCCATAATTGTATCGATATAATGAGTATCGTTGCTCATATTTATTTCGATTTTTAAATTTTCCTTATTAAATGTCATAATGCTTTCCTGCAATCCAGTAAATCCAATATCCAGCCTAATTCCGTCAGCTCCCATTTCCTTAAAAAATGCTAAATTATCATAACTTATTCCTAAGTCATCAAAAACTTTTGGATTTACATCCAGAATAATCTCAAATCCTTTTTTCTTGGCATAATAATTTACTTTTTTAAATTTTTTTAAAATTATTTCTTTATCCTCTGTAGAAGAAAGTAGACAACTGAATATTCGGCTAAAGCCAGCTTCAAAAGATTTGTCAATATAACTTAGCAATTCTTCTTCAGTTGTCTTTCCAGGATAAATAGAAATTCCTAATTTTCTCATTTTGTGTTATTTCCCTTCTTCTATCTATTTTTATTCTTGTGCTTCAGCATGTTCTTCTGCCAATAATTTTTTCTCATAGGCATTAAAGAAAGGATAGTAAATTGCAACAGAAATTAAAATAAGAAGTATATTTAAAATAACAGCTCTAAAATCCCCATTTGTTGCTAAAAATGCTCCTATTGGTCCAGGTAGAGTCCAAGGTGGTGTTGAAGTTACACGGTTTACCAGTCCTGCTACCATTGCGAAATAAGTGATAGAGGCATTAACTATTGGAACAATTATAAAAGGCGGTAATAATGTAGGATTTAATACGATTGGAGCTCCAAAAATAATTGGCTCATTTATGTTGAATATTGAAGGAAGGATTGCTGCTTTTCAGGAATTGTACGAAATGCCTTAAACATTCCCCCAGCCCCATTTGTTTCCTGCCCTAGAAGTCCATTTTCAAATGGTATTCTTTCATCTTTAATTCTCGCATCAAGCAGTCCCACACGAAACTGAGTAGTCACAAAATCTGCATCCTTTATAGCTTCCCTTCTATCCAGCGTCAAATAAACCTTGCAGTCAATACCAGCTTTTTTACCATTCTTTTAGCCAAATTTCCAACTATTTCTAATTTTTCTTTTCCTTCTTCAATATCAACCAGCCATATTTCCTTTACTGGCAATTCCTTTATCCTTTTAATGAATCCTTCTATCAGTTCAGGAGTATAGCTGGAGCCTCCGCCAATCGTTACAATTTTAATTCCATCTCTTTTTTCCATTTTACTATCCTTTCTAAATTGCTAAATATTTTTTTCAGAATATTCATGTATCAATTTTGCCACATTATTGTCATATTGTTTTAATTTTTCCGTTGCCATATCTCTATCAATATCCAAAAGTATCATAGCAATAGCTGTTTTTACATCATTTCCGGCTTTTTCCAAAACAGAACTTGCAATTTCATAATCAACCCCAGTAGTTTTCATTATTATTCTTTTTGCTCGCTCAACCAGTTTCTGATTGGAAGTTTTGACATCCACCATGTAGCCTGAGAATACTTTTCCAAGTTTTATCATAATTGTTGTAGAAATCATATTAAGTATCATCTTCTGGGCTGTTCCAGCCTTCATTCTGGTAGAGCCAGTAACAATTTCAGCACCAACGGTAACTTCTATTGGATATTGACTGATTTTGGATAAATCCGAATTTTTGGAGCAAGTTATACTTCCCGTAACTGCACCAATGCTATTTGCATATTCAATTGCCCCTAAAACATAAGGTGTTCTGCCAGAAGCCGCAAGTCCTATAACCACATCATTTTTTGTAAGGTTAATATTCACCAAGTCCTGTTTTCCCAGTTCTGGATTATCTTCAGCATTTTCCTTAGCCTTGAATATCGCTTCATTTCCACCAGCAATTATTCCTTGAACTTTCTCAAAGGGAACCCCATAAGTGGGAGGGCATTCCGAAGCATCAAGAATTCCAAGTCTTCCCGATGTTCCTGCACCAATATATATAATTCTTGTTTCTTTTTTATATTTTGACAATATGACATCTATAAGCCGTGAAATGCTCTCTAATTCTTTTTCTACGCAAAACGCCACTTTCTTGTCTTCCTCATTTATTTTTCTCACAATCTCAAGGCTATTCTGTAATTCAATATCCTTGCTATTAGGATTATTTTCTTCAGTAGACAATTTTTCAAGTTCAATCATTATTTATCACACCCTTTAAGTTAAGTCTAAAACTAGCTCTTTACACCATAATTATATCTCGATTTTTCTTAAATGGAAGTCTATTTTTAAATTTATCTGAAAAATTTGTTTAAAAGAGAAGAAAAGTGCTGATAAACTTAAACTATATTAAAAAAAACAAGAGCATAATTATTTTTTACACTCTTGCTTATTTATAGATGATTAAATTTATTTGTTAAAAACAACAGATACAGCCAATATAAAATTTATACTTTTTATTTTATTAAACTAAATACAAAATATGGAAGAAACCCCATGCACATACTTGAAAAAATAATCCAAAGTCCCGACACAGTCTCCACAATTTTTCCTGATAAATCCTTTTTCAAAAATTTTACCATAAAATATATCGAAACTATCAATATTACAAGCAATATTAATCTGCTGAATAAAAAATATTTTTCATAAGTATGGGCAAGCCCAAGAATGACAAGAAGATATTCAATAATAAAAAGTAGACTTAAAATAACCACAGCCTTTTTTCTTTCCCAAAGTTTGCTATATGTCTGTACTCCATGTTCCTCTTCGTCAGCTTTTCTCGTTTTTCTTCCTATTTTCAGTACGATTCCGTTTAGATAATTTAATACGAAAAGAGGAATTAGTCCTACAAAAATATTTTTTTCGTATTTTTTTAGCAATAAGTACAAAGTTTCTAAAAAATGATCTTGTAAAATATATTCTGTTCCTTTTACAATAACAAGGGTAATAAATATCATTATCACAACGTGGGAGAGAGCATAAATTAAAATTCTTTTTGTAAGCCATTTTTTTATAAAAAATTCTTTTGACATCAAAAACATATAAATCCATACTAACATCATATAATAAATAATTTTAGGATTTATTACATGTGCAAATATTATCTGAATTATAACAGTAGCAATTCCAATTTTTCCCAATGCTTTTAATGAAATTATACCTCTTTGAACAGGACGATAAGACCGATATTTTAAATCTTCTTCATAATCTTTAAATTCATCTGTAATTCTCAGCTGAAAGAAAAACATGAATATTATGATAAATAAGGGAAGTAATTTATACCAGATCATTGGCATTTTATCAATTTCTTTATCCCAGAGTAGTGGTACTCTATTGATTTCTTTTGACAAAATTGGCTTTATAATTTTTGAATTATACAGTAATCCTGTGTAAATATATCCTGACAAAGTAAAAATCAATACGAAAAAAGAGTTTTTTCCTAATGGAAATCGATCATTTAAGTATATTTTGAATTTTTTTATATTTTGGATTATTGATTTTTTTGAATTTCTATTACTTTGACTCATTTATTTCTCCTCTTACAATATTATAATTACAACAATTTTACTGACAATAGAAATCAATCATGGAAAGTAAATATCCTGTATTACTGTCTACTGGTGTACTTTCAAGAAAATCTTTAATTTTATACCTTAATATTAATTTCTTTTCATTATACTGTTCACGCTTTTCAATAGTCATCGCTCTATCCAGAGAATGACTAAACGGACTTCCTGAACTTGCAATGCCTTCTATAATTCCCCCTAAAAAATCAAAAAACAGTCCTCTTGCTTTAGAACGTATATGAGTCTGATACTTTTCATCAAGGTATGATAAGTCTGCCTCACTCTTTTCTGCTGAAAGATAAAATCTTTTCAAAGCTCTTCTGTCATATAATGAAAATAACTTTAATCCTTCCTGAATTAATTCTTTTGCTTCTGTTTTCATAAAATTTCCTTTCTGAATCTAAATTTTTAAAGTTTTTCAACTATCTCTTCAAGTTTTTTATAGTCTGTCTTGCTGTTATGCCTTTTATCCATTGGAATTTCAGTTTCGATTATTTTAAATATTCTAAATTTATAGATTGTAAAATATATTGCGACAAACTAAAAAATATAAAAACTCATGATAATTTCGTGTTAAAATGTTAGTAACAACAAAAACATTAACGAAAGGAAATATATCATGAGCCACAAATATTTTACCATAAATGAAAGAAATAAACTAGAGGTTCTGCTAAAAGAAAATTACAAAATTTCTAAAATTGCCAAAATCCTTAACAGGCACA
>NZ_CALHQO010000540.1:0-5255 GCF_938036635.1 uncultured Leptotrichia sp. | reverse complement strand
AATAATTTTATAAAAATACCGCTTTAAATTTGGGCCTAAAACCTATAATTATAATTAGTTATATGGATTTTAGATTTCAATCAGTTTTATCAAATCTGATTTTTAAAAAGTTCAAATATAATATAAAAAATAGGAAAATTTAGGAGTTGAAAAATAAATTATGTTTCAAAAATTAGACGATGTTGTCTTAAAGCATAAAGAACTTACAGAAATGCTTATGGATCCTGAAGTTGTTTCAGACCCAAAGAAAATTATGGAGTATAATAAGGCTTTAAACAGCATTGATGAAGTTGTTCAAAAGTATACATATTACAAAAATCGTAAAGAGGAAATGGAAGGCCTAAAAGAAGACTTGAAATCTGAAAAAGATTCAGAAATGAAAGAAATGATGCTTGAGGAAATTCATTCAATTGAAGAAGAAATTCCCCATCTTGAAGAAGAATTAAAAATTCTTTTACTTCCAAAAGATCCTAACGATGATAAAAATGTTATCATGGAAATCCGTGCTGGAGCGGGTGGAGATGAAGCGGCATTATTTGCAGCCGATATTTTCAGAATGTTTACAAGATATGCAGAAAGAAACCGTTGGAAAACTGAAATCATTGATAAAAGTGAAATCGGTGTTGGTGGATTGAAGGAAGTAACATTCTTAATCAAAGGAAACGGAGCGTATTCAAGATTAAAATTTGAAAGTGGAGTTCATCGTGTACAAAGAGTTCCAGCTACTGAATCTTCTGGAAGAGTTCACACATCTACAATTACAGTTGCAGTACTGCCTGAAATAGACGATGTAAGTGAAGTTGAAATTAATCCAAGTGATTTGAAGATTGACACATACAGATCAAGTGGAGCTGGAGGACAGCACGTAAATACTACAGATTCTGCTGTAAGAATTACTCATTTGCCAACTGGACTTGTAGTAACTTCGCAAGATGGACGTTCGCAAATAAAAAATAGAGAAGCTGCAATGAAAGTACTAGCTTCTAAGTTGTATGAAATGGAATATGAAAAACAAAGAAGTGCAGTTGAAAATGAAAGACGTTCACAAGTTGGAAGTGGAGATAGGTCAGAAAAAATCAGAACATATAATTTTCCTCAAGGAAGAGTTACTGATCATAGAATTAAGTTGACGCTTCATAGGCTAGATGGCGTTCTAGATGGAGATTTAGACGAAATGATAGATGCCTTAATTGCTTATGAACAGGCTGAATTGTTAAAAGAAGTTGGAAGTGGAAATGAATAATTTACTGGATATATTGAATAAATCGGTTAATTATTTAGAAAAAAAAGGTATAAAAAATGCCAGATTGACAGCAGAAAGTATCATTTCAGAAGTAATGGGAATGGAAAGAATTATGCTCTATGCTGAATTTGAGCGTATGTTATCAGAAGATGACTTAAAAAAAATTAGAGAAAAACTAAACGATATAACAAATAATGATAAAAAAATATCTGACAATAATAATTTTGAAAATATAGAAAAATCTGAAAAGCAATTAAAATCACTGCTTGATAAAAGCATTTCATATCTTGAAAAAAATAATATTGATGAAAGTAAGTTAATTGCGGAAATTATATTTTCACATGTTTTAAATATTGATAGAATGATGCTTTTTACAAAGTACAGAGATGAAATTGAAAATGAAAAAATTGAAAAAATCAGATATTTTATTCAAAAAATTGGGCGTGAAAAATTTCCAGTTCAGTATTTGCTGAATGAACAGGAATTTTATGGAAGAAAATTTTACGTTGACAAGGGAGTTTTAATTCCACGTCAGGATACAGAAGTTTTAGTTGAAAAAATGATTGATATTTTGAAAAATAATATTATAAAAAATCAAAATTCAAAAATTCATCCTAAAATACTTGATATTGGCGTTGGAAGTGGTATAATAGGAATAATTGCTGCATTAGAAGTAGAAAATTCTTATGTACTAGGTGTGGATATTTCTGAAAAAGCACTTAATACTGCTGAAAAAAACAAAGAACTTTTAAAAGTTCCAAATATAAAATTTTTAAAATCAGATTTGTTTGAAAATATTGAATTTAATCAGTTTGATATGATAGTGTCAAATCCACCATATATTTCCCTTAATGAAATAGGTATTATGTCAGATGACACTTTATTACACGAGCCGAGTGAAGCACTTTTTGCAGAAAATGACGGATTATATTTTTATTATGAGATTTGTCAGAAGGCATCTGATTATTTAGCTGATTTTGGTTATTTATTGTTTGAGATTGGCTATAAACAGGGAAAAAATGTTGCTGAAATTATGACAAGCTCAGGTTTTAAAAATGTTGAAGTTATAAAAGATTTAGCTGGATTGGATAGGGTTGTCGTAGGGCAGAAAATTATAAATAAAATTGAAAATTAACAAAAAATATTAAATAATTTTAGATTTTTAAATATTTATTTTGAAAATTAAAAATTATCTAATAAAAGGAATGGAGATGAATCAATGGTTAGTGATAGGAGAATTTTTAAAAAGACAGGAGCGTTATTGTTAGGATTAACATATTCAATAATATCATTTGGAAGTGAGAATATCAAAGAAGCAGTTTCGTCATCAGAAAGTGTCGAAAATGTAAATATGCCAAAATCTGAGCCAAAATTAGTTGCATCATCGAAAACAAATAATTCTCAGCTGGAAAAGTTAATTAAAAATCAGTACAACAATAAAAGTATTGACTTAAATGTAAATACAAGTTTGAGAAATATGCGTGATAGCGGAAGCTATGAGCGTCCAAATGTAAATACTTACACAGCAAATAGAAAAACTCAGCAAGGAACTCCAGATATGAAATTATCAAAAGAGCAATTGCTGGCTGTAGCTGAAAGAATTTTTCAAAATGAAACAGGTGGAGTTAGAAATAATCTAGTAGACTGGAATGATGGAGAGAATTTCCCTTCACTTGGTATAGGACATTTTACTTGGTTTAAAGCAAGTGGTGGAAGAAGTGGATTTGGAGATAGTTTACCTGATATGATTGCTTATTATAAACAACAAGGGATTCAATTGCCAAAATTACTTTCTGAATTTAGATATTCACCTTGGAACAGTAAGTCAGAATTAATGGCTAAAAAAGCTAATGGTGATAAGGATATTCAGGAATTGATAGCATTTTTTGATAACACAAGAGATATTCAGGTAATGTTTATTTACGAAAGATTAAAAGGTTCACTTGATAAAATGCTTGAAGCATCTTCAAACAAAGAAAATTTAAGAAATCAGTTTGAAAGAATGGTAAATACTCCTAATGGACTTTATGCCTTGATTGACTACGTAAACTTTAAGGGTGAAGGATTAAAAGGTGTTTCTTCATATAATAATATAGCTTGGGGATTAAGACAAGTACTTGAAAACATGAAAGGAACAGCAGTAGGACAAAGTGCATTAGTAGAATTTAGTAATTCTGCCAAAGATGTATTAGCAAGACGTGTAAGAAATGCTCCAAGAAATGAGAGAAGATGGCTACAAGGATGGTATAATAGAGTAGACACATATAAAACTTTTGAAATTGGAAGAGCATATTAATTGAATAATGATTATGGCAGGGAATTATTAAATTCCCTGTTTCCTTTAAAATGAATAAAAATAAAAAAATATAGAAATAGGAGAAATAAATCAAATGAAAATTTCAGATTTTGATTTTGAACTGCCTGAGGAACTGATAGCACAGCATGCTGTAAATCCGAGAGACCATTCAAAATTATTGGTGTTAAATAAAAAAGAAAAAACATTGGAACATAAAAAATTTTATAATATTATAGATTATTTGAAAAAAGATGATGTTCTTGTAATTAATCGTACGAAAGTTATTCCAGCAAGATTGTTTGGACATAAGGAAAATGGAGTTGTCTTAGAATGCTTTCTTTTAAAAAGATATGATATGTATACATGGGAAGTTTTGCTAAAGCCTGCTAAAAAGTTAAAAATTGGACAAAAACTCATATTTTTGGAAGGAGTTTTAGAGGCGGAACTTCTAGAAATTAAGGAAGATGGGAATAGAGTTATAAAATTTGATTTTGAAGGCAGATTCGAGGAAATTTTGGATAAATTGGGAGAAATGCCACTTCCACCATATATTATGGAAAAATTGGAGGACAAAAATAGATATCAAACTGTCTATGCTAAGGAAGGTGAATCAGTAGCCGCTCCAACTGCAGGACTTCATTTTACAAATGAACTTTTGGAAAAAATTCGTAAAAAGGGAGTTATTATTGCAGAAGTATTTCTAGACGTGGGACTAGGGACATTTCGTCCAGTACAGGTGGAAAATGTGCTAGATCATAAAATGCACAGTGAAAAATATCGAATACCTGAAGAAACTGCCAAAATTATCAATGAGGCTAAAAAAAATGGGAATCGTATAATTGCAGTAGGAACAACATCAGTAAGAACATTGGAATCTTCTGTTGATGAGAACGGGAAATTAAGAGCTTCTAAGGGAGATACAAATATCTTTATTTATGGAGATTATAAATTTAAAATTGTAGATGCAATAATTACAAATTTTCATTTGCCAAAATCTACATTAATTATGTTAATTTCAGCATTTGGTGGAAAAGAATTTGTTTTTGAGGCGTATAAGAAGGCAGTTGAAGAAAAGTATAGATTTTATAGTTTTGGAGATTCAATGTTTATTTACTAAAAGTCATTTGTTTTGATTTTTTATATTTTTGGTAAAAAAAAAGGATTTAAAGTGTAAAAGCTCTAAATCCTTCTTGTTTTATTTAAGATAAAATGCTGATTTTATATTATCATACTTCATTGTTCCGCCTAATAAATTTTCAATTGTTGAATTTTCAATTTTTATGTTGTATGGAATACTATTTATTTTGAAGCCTTTCATTATCGAATCATCAGCGTCAAAATAAACTGGGAAAGTAAATTTATTTTCCTCTACATATTTTTTAGTTGATGATAAGTTAGTTTTTCTTCTCGTGAATACAACTACTACATTTATGTTATCCTTGTTTTCATCATAAAATTTTTGGACATCTGGCAATTCCATACGGCAATAAGGACACCATTCTGCTGCAAAAACTAATAATGTAGGTTTTTTATTATTGAATATTTTATTACTTTTTGTATACTTTCCATTAAAATCTCTTAATTCAAAACTAGGAATTTTGGCTCCAACTTCCATATTCACATCAAGACCCTTATCTTTTCCGTATCCTATTAAGAATACCATAAACATTGAAATAATAACTAATAATTTTTTCATTTTTTTCCCTTCTTTCTGTC
>NZ_CALHQO010000539.1:0-1387 GCF_938036635.1 uncultured Leptotrichia sp. | reverse complement strand
TCTTGTAAGTCCAACTCTTCCTCTTTCCTTATCCAGCGACAATATTTTAACTTTAATAATCTGCCCCACCGACAGCTCTTTTGTCGCATCTTTTACAAATTTATCGGAAATTTCAGAAATATGAAGCAATGCATCCCCTTTTAGTCCTATATCCACAAAAGCCCCAAATTTAGCCACATTTCTTACGGTTCCTTCGAGAACCATTCCCTCTTGCAAATCATCCATATTTAAAATATCCGATCTCAAAAGAGGTTTTTCAAATTCGTCACGTGGATCTCTTCTATCCTTTAAAAGAGCCTCATATACATCTTTTGCCGTTTCATTCCCAAATTCATTTTCAGATATAATTTTTTTCAAATCAACATTTTTCAATTTTTGTCTAACTTCTTTCAAATTATCCTTCAAATCACTAGCTTTACATCCAGCCTCTTTTAAAATAGTTTCGGCAACGTGATACGACTCAGGGTGAATAATCGTATTATCCAGAGGATTTTCACTACTAGGTACAACGACAAATCCAGCCATCTGCTCAAAAGCCTTTGCTCCCAAGCCTTTTACTTTCGTAAGCTCTTTTCTGTCCTTAAAATCTCCATTTTCGTGCCTATAATCCACAAGATTTTTAGCTACATTTTTCTTAATTCCAGACACAAAACTAAGTAATGCCCACGAAGCCGTATTAATATTGACTCCAACATTATTTACAACATGTTCAATTGTCTGTTCCAAAGTTTCATTCAATTTTTTTTGATTCACATCGTGCTGATACATTCCGACTCCAATTGATTTTGGATCTATCTTCACAAGCTCAGCCATCGGATCCTGAATTCTTCTAGCAATCGAAATTGCTCCTCTAGCCGTTACATCCAAATCAGGAAATTCCTCAATCGCAATTTTTGAAGCTGAATAAACTGAAGCTCCCGCCTCGCTTACAATCAAATATGACACAGGTTTTGATGCTTCCTTTATAACATCTGCCACAAAACTTTCAGTTTCACGAGAAGCGGTTCCATTCCCAATTGCAATGATATCAACATCGTATTTTTTGATGTAGTCCAAGATTTTTTTCTTTGCGGTTGCAAGCTGCTTTGAATTGTGCATCTCTTCAACCAGAAAAAGTACATCGTTTGTTTCATAAAAGCCATCTTTGTTGATAATTACCAATTTACAACCTGTTCTGTAACCAGGATCAAGGCCCATCAATGTTTTTTTACTCAAAGGCGGTTGTAAAAGAAGTTTTTCTAAATTTTCAGAAAAAATATTAATCGCTTCTTCCTCAGCTTTTTCAGTATAAATATTTCTCACTTCGTTTTTTATCGACGGATAAGCCAGTCTATCCAGCGAATCTTTTATAACTTCACTCAAAAATTCAACTAAATTTTTATTTTCA
>NZ_CALHQO010000538.1:0-1112 GCF_938036635.1 uncultured Leptotrichia sp. | reverse complement strand
GATAAAATTAAAATATAGTTAAATAATTGGAGGGGTTATGAATAGAGAGAATGAAATTTTTGAGAAGGAAATGCTTGGAAAAAGTCTGAGAGAGATGTTTTTTGAGATGAATGTGGAGATGCAGAAGAGATTTCGGGAAATCAAAGATAAGTTTTTAGAAGCAAAAATTAATGAGAGTTCCGAATATGAAGATATTTTTGTTGAAACAGTATTAGTGGAAAAAGAAGATGTATTTAAAATGGATGGAGTGTTTTTTCCTGTGGTTGATAAAATAGATATTATTGATGAGAATTATAAGGATATTTATTTGGAAAATGTATATTTGAATTTGGATTTACGTAAGATTAATGAGGTTTTGGAAAGAGAATTTTTTGGATGGATAGACATTGACGGAGATAATTATGAGGTTAAAGTCAGGTTTGTAAAAGATGAGAGATATTTTGAAGAAATAAAAAAATTGTATAATTCTTTTGAACTTAATGGAAAAAAATGGAAAACTATTAATATAGCGCATTTTATGAGGTGTTATAAGATTAAACTGGCTGAGTATGGTTTTGATATGTCGCAGGATATTTTGGAGAAAATTCAAAATGGAAAATATGAGATTACTTATGATTTTGAAGAAAGTCAGGATAAAGTTCTAAGAGATAGGGAATTGCTTTGGAATATTGAAAAGAAAAATATAATAAGCAGCATTTTTGTGCGTCCGACAAAAATTGACATATCTTTTGAATATACAATAAATTTTGAAAGTGATGAACAGATTTTGGTATCAAATAATGAAAATGAAGATATTTTGTGTTGCTATTACAGCGGAAAAAACAAATTAAATATTCTTTCAAAGAAAAATACAGGCGATATTTGGGATGTATTTTCAATAAAGCCAATCGAAAAATGCATAAAAATTCTTGAACTTTATGGAAAAAGTAGCGAGAATCAGGAAAATTATTTTCATTTTACAAATTTTAGAAATAAGAGCTTTATCGATAAAATTCAAACAAAAAATAGAAATACTAGAAGCCGTGCATTTTTAGAAAAATATTTTTTGGAATATGAATTTACAAAAGATAAAATTTTGTTAAAAGATATTAATTTTAAAGAAAATATTGAAA
>NZ_CALHQO010000537.1:0-15484 GCF_938036635.1 uncultured Leptotrichia sp. | reverse complement strand
CTGGAATAACTTCTGATGTTATCCATTTTCTAAATGGTTTTGCTTCTTTTTTATCACTTCGTAATATCAGAGTATATAATCCACTTTCGTTTGTGAAGTTGGTAATACCAAATTTACTCCCTAAGTTAAACTTAGTCACTTCGTCTTCATCTAATCTCTTGGCTACAACAGTAGGATTTGTTAATTCTAATATATCGCAAACATCTTTTATACAAAACCATACTTCGTTATCCACCAATATTGTTCTTACACTTCCTAAATTTTCTTTACTGAATATTTGAAATCTTTCATCATTTATAACTTGTAATTCGTACATTCTTTTATCCTCCGTTATACTATATTTTTTCTTTCAATTCTTGCCACTTTTTCAGCAACTTCCTTTTCACAGTTTCTTTGAACCAATGTGTCTATGTTTGAACCAGCCTCGTAGTATTCTCTTTTGATTACTCTGTAGTAATCACACAAGGCGTCTTCCAAGTCTACCACTTTTCCTGCAAAATCCTTTGGAACAATGGCGTACATTTCTTCTATTAAGTCAAATACCACCTTTTTTGCTGATTTTAACTTGTGATTGTGTTCATCCAATAAACTTTCTGTAATTTCAAATCCTAGTTCTTGTCTAAGTGTCATAAAATTTTCCTCCTAAAAATATTTGTTTTTTAAGAGAATATATAGTATAATAGTATTGGTTAGATACGTTTTATACGTATATACTCTCTTGTTTTCATACAAGGGAGTTTTTTTATTGGTCAATTTCTTCTTCAATTTTTTCAATTAACCATCTTGTTTTTGTCTTTTTCAACTCTTCTAACTTATTTTCTAATTTTTCAGCTAATTCTTTATTAATATCCACACTGAATGTTTTTAATTTTTTTCTCCTTTCTTTGAAATAATCTGCTCTACTTTTTGCCATTTTAATCACTCTCCTTGTATCTTGATACAATTATATCAAGTATCACGATAAAAGTCAAGAACTTTTTTAAAAAAATCACAGAATTTTTTACATCCTGTGATTTAAAGTAATTATTTAGCTGTCTTAGATATTTCGTCAATATCTACTGTATATCCCATAACTTCTCCAACATCTTTAATTTTACCTTTTACAGTAATTTTATCTCCTTTAGAAAGTTCAGCAACAACCTTTTTCTGTTCATCATTTTTGACATACGCCTGTATACCTGTTAATACAAAATCATCTCCTATAGGATTGATACTGATGTATTTACCTTGAGCATCAATAACGCTTATTTCACCTGTTATTTCATATTCTTTTTTATTATGAGTTTGCTCAGCTTTTAAAGCGTTGTTTTTCAAATCATCAAGTAATTTCTTTGCTGTTATTTTTTCATAAACAACTTCTTTTTTAGTTTCTTCTTTAGTTACTGATGATTGAGTTTGGTTGCTTTCTGTTTTTGTTGTTCCTTCTTTTTTATTTGAAATTGCACCTAAAACTACAAGAACTACCAACAAAATGAACCACCATTTTTTATAAAACGGTTTTTTTTCAATATAGGTTTTTCCATCTTCCCCTATAATCTTTTTTGCCATAAATTTTTCCTCCTTAAAAATAATTTACTATATTATACACTATTTCTAAGAGAAATTAAAGAATGATTTTAAAATCAGAATAACATTATTTTAAATCTTTGTGCGACCCATCCAATCCCAGCTCCTCTTTTATTATTTCTACAATTTGCTCACTCGCATATTTTTTTCTTTGGAAAATCATTTTAAACAGTTTTTTCAGTTTTTTTATCACTTTAATCACCCATTTCCATATTATTTATCGGATTACACCACTATCCCAAACTTAAAAAACAAATATTTTAGTTTCACAGTCATATATTCAATTGTCATTGTCCTGTATTTTTACATAAAAAAATCACAGCTAAATTAATAACTGTGATTATTTTTATATTGACTTTTTTCCAAAATATGCTATAATATAATCAAATAAAATTCGATTATTGTCAAGCCCTTGTTGTTGGGCTTATTTTTTTTTACCTTTTTTCCATTTCAGAAATTTCACAATCCAAAATGCACAAAAAAGAATTATTATTAATACCGATAGTGCCAACTGTATCTTTTCATACATATAAACTACCCCTTTCTTTTAATAATTAAAGTGTAGAGAAAGGCTAGAGGGTTTGGCAACCATAGCCCTTGTTGTTAAATTTATTTCTTCTTGTTTTCTCCGTCTTTATACTCTTTGTATATCATATATACGAATTGTAATATTGTACAGATACTGGCAAGTAGATGGATTTTTTCGATTATTGTCATTTTGCTTAAACCTCCTTTCCGTTCTCTACAGAACTATTATATTGCACCTCTTGGAATTTGTCAATGTATCATCACAGTTATTATATTTAATTGTAATTGTCCTTATTTATATCCTAATCCAACGGCATTCCGCCATTAGTATGAGTTAAGAATGATTTACCGCCAATCGTAGCGTCTCCGCTCACTTCTAAATCCCCCTCAATCTTTACTGCTCCGCTTATATTTATGGAACTGCCTTTTATGCTAACTCCACTATCATTTATTATTACAAGTGTTCCACCGTACGCAATATAGAAGTCATTAGATACATTCTTTTCTGCATCACTTGTTATCTGTCCAACTACAATAGCGTTATTTATATCAAATTTAGCACTGGAGTTTGGCTCGCAAGGCTCAGAAGCATTTCGTGCATTGAATGTATCGTGCTGACAAAATGCTACCAAAACCTTGTCATTTACAGATAACGGAGCATTTATTTTACATTTGCTACCCCAAAATATTGGAGCAATCGGTACATTTTCAATTACTTCTACTTCATCACGAGTGCCAAAAAGTTCAGGAATATCAAGCATTTGTATGCTGCAAATCATATTTGAATTGTCCACTTCCACAATTTTGGCTATTGCAAGGGTATTTAAATTATCAAAACTTCCGTTTATCATACTTTCAATATGATCTCCTACTGTCTTTTTTCTCATTTCTTACCTCCTACTCCATAAGTTCTTACAATTCTATCCCAGTCTTTTTCTTTTTTCTTTCCGCCACTTTTTGTAGTGGTTTTTTTACTTCCTTTCTTTGTTTCTTTTTTACTGTCTTTTTGGCTTTTTTTCTCTTTGTTTTTCTTATCCTTTTCATCTTTTTTGCTTTTTTCTTTGCCCTTTTTCTTTTTAGAAGATTTTTCGTTTTTGCCTTTCTTACCTGTAACAATCTCGATTTCATTAGCTTTTTTAGTTTCTTCGTCATCAAATTTAGTTTTAATTTCTAGTTCTGTATAGGCATCTGTTTTGAAATTCATTACATGCTTGCCTTTTGTAATAAGATACTCCCCTTTAATTTCAAGCTGTTCAAAAGCCTTTTTCAAATCAAGATTAATTTTAAATCCTTCCTGAAATCTATGGTCAAATATTGCTTTTAAGGTATAAGTTCCGTCATTTTCCTTGACATCTTGAAACCTGTTTGGGTCGAACTCTAAAATACCTCTGTTTATCTTGTCTCTTGGTTGAAACGTTACAACTCCATTTGTTATAAAGAAAACGCTTTTTGTGTCTTTTGCCAATTCCTTGAAAATATGTTTTACGTTGTTATGTAAAGTTTTGCCATCCTTATAATCAATATCTTTCCCAAGTTCTATTTTCCCAGCCTTTAATTTATCCAGTTTTGATAAAATAAGTTTTATGATTGTGCTTGCTTTAGTTCCTTTTCCAGCTTTCAAATTAATTTTTGTATCCTTGTATTCATCGTTGTAAGTATTGCAAGTTATCTCAAATTTTTTGTCAGCATTGTTCCAGCTTCCTTTTAAACTCTCAACAATCCCTTTATAAATAACTCCAATATCCTTGTTTTCTCCATCGTTCCAGTATCCTGCTTCAATAACTACTTCCACACCTTTTTTCAGTTTCTTAATCATTTCATCTGTCAAGTTATAGATAACTACTTTAGCAATATTCGTGCTTTCGGTAATATCAAACTCTGTTTCTATCTCAAAGTCAGGTGATGAATCAACAACATTTTCAACTTGAAACCTTTCAAACTCAATTTCTTCTGTTTCGCTTCCGTTTTTCACTTTAAACGTTACTTTTGCATATCTGTCCCACAGAATATAATAATTATTGCTATTTTGTGTATTTTCAGCCATTAAACCACCACCATAATATCTTGCAGCACTCCAGCCGTTTCGGTTGTAAACTCAACATCAAAGCCATTTAAATTAATCGGCAAGGCTATCATCTTAACATTTGGAAATTCCTTATATCTTCTCCTGCATATCAGAAACAAATCTTCATAAGCATTAATTCTCTGTCCAATATGCAAATCCTCGTTATCGCTCTTTATATCCAAATACCAAAGCCCCCTGACGTTATAAATATCCAATGTTGCTACAAGCGTCTTTTTTCCATCATCAAGCAATATTTTATAACTGCTCTTGCCATTTTCTTTATACGTAATATCAAAACTGTATAATTTTTTCATTCTATAACATCTCCTGCTCTAGGATCAATTTCAAATTCATTTTGCATTGATTCATTTAAATTAACTTCTGTAACTTCCCTATTCTGCGTACTTGCTTCAGGAACGTATGCTTCTGTTGTTGTTTTTCCGTCAGCCGTAGTAAATTTAAGCAAATTTATTTCTTTCAGATTTATTGAAACCTTAATACTTGTGTAGCTTTCGTAATTTTCTGAATAACTTACACTTGTGATTGCAAGCGGTGCATAAATCTTATCGAACTTGGTATACATAAACATCGTATAATTTCTTTTTCTTGATTCCTTGACTAGTTTTTCAAGCTCATCTTTCCATTCTTTACCATGCAAAATTACTTCGATTTTTAATGTATAAGGATTTACGAACATATTTTCATTGAAATTGTCTTTTAAATAAGATTTATACCCTGTTATTTCATTATCTTGGCTATAATCAGTTGACAGGACTAAAAGAGGTATAGTGCCTAAAAATCCATTAGGCTTAATACCAAAATATTTTAAATACAGTTTTTCAAGTTTATCTTTCTGAACTTCAAATTCAGCAAACTTTGTCTTTAAAAAATCTAATACTTGCATCCTGTCCCCCTTTACACTATCCCTAATTTTTCAAGTTCACGTTTCAATTCCTGCAATGTTTCATCAGTTCCATTAACATTGAATACAAAGTTGTTGTTGTTTGTGACGACTGTTCCTGTTTCTTTTGCACCACTACGTGTATTTTTCTTGATAGATTTTAAATTATTCAACATATCAAGAGTTGTTGTGTTTCTTGCGACCATGGAACCGTTTGGAAGCCATATCGCTTCATCTCCGTGTTCATCAATGGAAGTTATTCCTCCCCCACCTTGTGCTTGGAAATTATTAGTTCCAACTGCTTTGTGTTTCCCTGTTACAACACCCTTAACTCCACCAATAAATTGCGCTCCACCAGCTTTAACTCCACCCCAATCTAATCTTCCTGCTGATTGGAAAGCGTTTATTAATCCGTGTACCGCAGAAATTGCTGCTTGAATCCTACTTATTATTGCAGATATAGCTGATGATACAGCTGATTTGATTGCGTTCCAAGCGGAATTTATTAAATTTCTTGCAGTTTGATTATGAGTGTATAAACTAACTAATGCACCTATAAACATTCCAACTGGGCCTCCTACTATCATCCTAATTATGGCAGGAATTAATACGCCTATGGCATTCCAAGCTGTTGTTACAATTGCGTGAAATGTTGAATTTGTATTATAAAGGTTTATTATTGCGTTAACCAATATTGATACAACATTTACAATTGCCATAACAATCCCGCTTATTATCGCTCCTACCAATTGAAATACTGAACCAATGTAATTCCAAACTGCTGTTACGAACTCTCTGAATGTCTCATTTTGTGTCCATAGTTGCAGTAAATTTGCAATTACAGCACCGACAACTCCTCCAAAAATAAAACCTACTATAGCCCAACATTGACTAATTGTGTTCCAAATAGACATCATCGCATTTCTAAAACCTTCATTTGTATCCCAAAAATATTTAACAGCCGCTACCACTGCTATTATTGCTGCGATTATAGCCGCTGCAATTAAAACATACGGATTCAACGCCGCTACCGCATTGAAAGCAGATTGTGCCGCAACTAAAGCCCACAAAATTCCAATCCCAACAGCTAATCCTAGAAACACAGTACCCCAAAGCCTTACTGTTTCTTTGTTTTTTTCAACCCATTTGGACATCTCTTGTACTTTTTGAGCGAATGCGTCCACTTTTTCCTTAAATGATTCCAATTTCTGCTTCACTTCATCAGCAGTCATTCCCCATATTTTAGTTTTATCTTTCGCATCGCTTGATTTTGTGCTGAAACCAAATATTGCTCCAATAACAGCCATTATTAAATCGCCGATTGCTCCTAATGCAGTGCCAAGACTTTGCAACGCCGATTCCCAGACTTTGCTTACATCAGCATTTTCCTGCAAATAATCCTGCCATTGCTTAAATAGATTAAATATCACAACCAATCCAACTGCCAGCAATCCATAAAGAACTAATTTAAATAGACTTACTTTCGCAATCGCTTCCTTTATTCCTGTGATAAATGGTCCGATACTTGCTTTTAATTTTTGAAAAACTAATTCTCCTACAACCAACGCTCCTAAAACAGAAACTAACTGTAACAGCCAAGGAGCTTTTTCTGCAACTTGCCCTATTGCCTCAGCAATTCCCATAAACAGTCCTGCAACTGGGACTAATAAAGGCTCTAATGAATCAAATACCGCCGCAAACGTGCTTGACATTGTTCCCATTAACGTTTCAACTGCTCCAGCACTTCCCTGCATCATGAACTTGCTTAATTTTTCAGCTGCTCCACTACTGTTTTTTATTTCGTTTTGAAGTTTTTTTAAATCTTCAATACTTCCATTTAACAAAGTATTTACAGCTCTTCCACCTTGCACTCCAAATATAGTTTTTAAAACTCCAGCCTTGTCAGCGTTTCCCATTTTGTCAGTTACACCTTTTAACCGTTCCAAAATAGAAGTCATATCCTGTAAATTTCCTTTTTCATCTGTAACCTTACCAATCAATTGTTCTAATTTATCTCGTTTTTTAAAATCTTTCATACTTTCAAACATTTGATTTAATCCTGTACCCGCAGTAGAACCTATCAATCCGTTGTCATTCATTTTACCAAGCATTGCATAAACTGTTTCCATAGGAACCCCTAATGCTTTTCCAGAAGCTCCAACGTATTTAAAACCTTCAGCAAGTCTTGGCAAATCCGCCGCAGTATTTTTAGATGTAACAGCTATCATATCAGTTACTTTTTGCGCTTCTTTTGCGGATAACTGATAAGAATTCATGTGCATTTTTACCATTTCAAGTGCCGGCGTGATGTCTGAATTGAATGCTTGTGCTAAATTTGCAGCCGACGGAATAATCTCTTTCATCTCATCTTTTTTTATCCCTAAAGTTGCTCCTGCATTTATAGCTTGTGCAACATCTAAATTATTAAACTTAGTTGCTCCACCAACTTGCTTTGTAAGTTTCCTGTAATCTTTCAAGTCAGTTCCAAAACCTCCAGTCTTAGCAGAAGCCCCACGTAACTCGTAATCAGTCTGTCCGTACTCCTGTAACGCTTCCATTCCAGCCTGTGTAATAAAACTTCCGGCCTTATACAACGCTCCGTCACGAACTTTATTTAAAAGCCCCTTAACTCTTTTCATTGCGCTATCAGCACCTTTTGCAACATTTCCAAGAGGATTTTTAACTGATTTTCCGACTGCTTCCTTTGCCTTGTTCAGCTCATCCATTTTCTTTTTGGCTTCCTGTGTCTCTCTCTTGACATTATCCAGTCCACTTTTTACATTTTTACCTGTTCCAAGCGACTTCATCATATCCTGTGCTGTTTTAAGCTGTGATTTTAATTTATCTCCTTGGGACTGCAAATGTTTCTGCATGTGCTGAATCTGTTTGTTGAAATTATTTAAAGTAACTTTATCTAATGCCTTGGCTAGCCTTTCAGCTTCCTTTTGCATAGACTGTATCCATTGCTTTGCGTTCTTGTCTTTTATGACAAACTCTAACTCGTATGTAACCCCTACTCCGCTAGCCATATTATCTTCCTTTCTTTATTTTCTTTTGTTCTCGCTCTTTTATTTTCTGTATTTCTGTATCATAGAAACACATCTTTAAAAATGTTTCAAATTCCTTTTCAGGAATATCATTTTTGTTATATCTTTCCAAAAACTCAAATGAACTGAAACTCTTAAAATTATCGTTTAATTCAAGCTGAAATGCCAAGTTTTCAACTTCTGTTATTTCCTTTAGCATTTCGTCCTTATTTATATACATTTTCCCTTCATAGAAAAAAGCAGGATTTCTATTTAAGGAAGGGATTTCTTACCACTTCCGACAGGAAAGTAGCTAATTCTGCAATTTCGCTTGCTGGAAAATCTTCGATTTCAAATTTCGGTAATAATCCATCATTATAGAAATCAGTAACCGTATCAGCGAACGAAAATATTCCTTTACCTGTTCCAGGATCAAGTTCCATTTTAGAATATCTAATCGCCTGTCTTGTTGACGGATATTCGCAAATTACATCTTTCGCTTTACCGTCCCAATCAATCAAAGTGTGTTTAAATATCTGTTTAGGTCTTAATCCACCCTGTTGTTTTATTCTTCTTCTTTCGGCTTCATTTCTTCTTTTTTTGATTTCTTCAGCCGTTTCTTCCATTGTTACGGCTTCAACTGCTGCTGTTTCGTTCTTAATTTCTTTATTTTCAACTATTTTATTCTCGCCATCTTGCGTGATAGGTGACAACCCCGCCATTTCTCTTGACATATTAATTGCTTTTTCTTCTTCTTCGTTATATTTTCTTTCTAAATTCATTTTTATTTCTCCTTATATCTTGACATAAAAGACAACCAAATCAGGCGTTTTATCCGCCATATCAGCTGTCTCTTTTCTTGAATTATATTACAAGCTCTCTACTCTCTGCTTCAAACTCCCAAGCCCTAGCTTCAGTACCACTCTCATTTGCATACTTCAATCCAGCCTTTTTCTTAAACGAAACGCCGTTATAAATGTAAGTTTCATTTGTATTTGTATCAGTAATTACCATAAACATTGGAAACAGTCCTTTATTCGCTTTCCAAAGTTTGTGCAGCCTTTCCATTGTTCTGTGTTCTTCACTTCCGTAAAGCAGGCTTAACGTAATAGATACACTTTCATCTACCGATACGTTTACCACTTTCTGTCCACAGCTTGCAATCGTGGAACTTGAACTTTCTGTATTCGGATCGTCTTCAAAACCATCTTCGTGTCTGCAAGTAATCGCATAAGGAATTCCTGCGGCAGTCAGTATGATTTTGACGTTATCCACGTTATATTGTTTTGTTGCCATATATCTTTACCTCCTTATTTATTAAAAATAATTTCTCCGTCTGTTGTAATTGCTCCAGTAAGCGAAACATATCTAACGCCGTTCAGATAAGTAACTTTTAAATCAAATTTGAATTTCCCTTCCCTGATTGACTCCTGTGTTATCTCATCTACTGTCAAATGTCCTAACTTAATATTTATCTCGTTGCCATTCTTATCTTTTTGAGTTATGATTCCAAAATAGCTTCCAGCATTATCCACCATAAACATTCCGGCATTAGCACCTTGTCTACAACGTTCTCTAATTATTGATTCTATCATCAGTCTTCCAGTATCATTCAAAGGTATTTTATCTTTTCTCACCTGGAAGATTGTCAAATCCTTTTTCAATCCATCTCTTAACCAAATCTCAATCAATTTCAATTCAATAAGCGTCTTACTATCTGAATTAATCCCATTTACAACATGAAAATATCCTTGCGTTGGTTTAGATAGATAATTCAATCCAGCGTCCCAGAATGCCTTTTGCTCTGTTTTTGTGAAGTTCTCCTGCACGAATCCGTTAATTTGTGTAGAATGCACAATATAACTTCCCAAATCCTTGTATCCTACCGTTCCACCAACCAATGCTCCAGTAAGCCAGTTTCCTTTTGCCAAGTTCTTAGCCCCTTCAATAACAAATGCTACATTGTCAACATTATTATCTGTCTGTAGTGCTACGGCTTTGGCTGAATTTCCTAATTTTTCATAATTTACAGCTATAAAGAACTGCTTATCCTTGTCAGTTTTTGCATAAGCTATAATACTGTCTATGTAATTTTTCTCTGCGACTATATCCATATTAGTAATCCAGTTGGTAACCTCGAAAGCGTCCTCATGATCTACATAAGTTTTCATAAGTTCCGTAAACGTAGTTGCTGTATTGTTTCCGTACACTACAACATTTAATGGAGTGTATGATTGTGAATAGGCACTTGCTATTAACTTATAAAAAATATGATTCTCATCTAATCCACTCACATTCAGCTCCAATAAATCCTTTGGCTCTGTAATATAAGTTGGCGATATTGCGAAGTCTTTTGTAAAAAACATTAAGCTTCTGACATCGGCATAAAATGCTCTGTTATTTTCTGATTTTATTTGTACATTATTCAATGTATTCAAATCATTTCTTTCTATTGCCATTATTCCTCCCTAAAATCTTTATTTATATAATGCTCTGCAAAATAGCTAAATTGCAGAACTTGTTTGTAATATTTTCTGCCCATAAAATTAAAAGGCGTTTCCTGTATCTTATATACTTTCCGTATTTTCCTTTGATGTTTTCTATCATTAAAGTAATCATTTGTTGCGTTTGTATTTGCCAAAAACATATAAAGCATATCAAAATCATTATCTTTCTCTCGTGATTCCAAAGTCAAAAGTGCCTGTATTTCCTCATCATAACAATATTTATCGTTTCCAAAAGGAATAGGACCGCCTGCATCTTCAATATACAGATTATAGAAAACAAGTGGAAATTTAAGTTTTTCATACTGTTCAGCCGAAATTTCATCACGTTTTTCTTCATTGATAACTTGATTTATGCCAAACTTTTTACAAAACTCTTTAATATCATTCACAACTTCTTTTCTAATTTCGCTTGTCATCTATATTCAGCTCCATTCTTAAAAACTCTCCATAATTTTCTTCAATATTAACTATCCTATAAATCACACCGTTGTGTTTTATTTTCATATTTTCGGAAATTTTGAAGCCGTCTGTATCATTCAGAATGTAATATCCTTCTTTCTTATTCGATAAAAAACTTCCGTCCATACTTTGTGGAAACGATGAATTGTGTTTTGGCGTTAATACAGCCATTTTCACAGTCTTTTCTATCTTGTTTTGAATCGGATTTCCTAAATCATCAAATTCAATTTCAGAATTTTCTGAATATATAGTTACATCATCAGAAAACTTCCTTATAACTTTTAAAACTTTTCTAATAGCCGCCCTAACTTTCCTATCCATTATCCACCACCTCTCCCAACAATTCTTCCACCATTAATCTTAGCGGCAATATTACTTTTAAAACACCCTGTTTCAATCATCGGATTGTTAAATCCTTTTCTCATAATTGTCACAGGACTGTTTGCTGGACTTTTAATTCTTTCAATCATTGCTTTATATTTTGTGCTTGCCTCTGTTCCAATTTTATTAGTCATTGCATCTACACTAAAACTACCATTTATAATCTTGGCAATTCCTTCTTTAAAGTATCTAGCCGCCATTGGCTTAAACTGTTCAAAAGCCTTTTGGTTATAATTCCATCCTGGAACTCCACGACTAGAACCTGTGTCAAGAACATTAGACAGTCCAAAAGCATTAAATCCGCCTTTAACACTATAATTAGTTACTGTTCCAACTTCAATTTTTTGCCTGTTCATCGCCATTAACTTTTCTAGATTCTTGTTTTTGGGCTTCTCCTTTATTTTCAGTTTGCACGGCATTCTTATCACCCAGCTCTATAATTTCAATATTAAGTTTTCTTTCCTCAATTTCCTCTTTCGCAATATTCATTCTGCGAGGTGTCAAATCTAACTCATTATCGCCTTCTTTAAGCAATATATGATTTAATTTGACAAGCAGGATTTCTCCTTTTTCCTTGTTTTTAAAATTAAACATAATCCGCTCCTTAAACTATTGATACAGTTGTTTCGTTTTCATCAATTCCAAGTGTTTTTAACAACTGTTTATACATCACTAAATATTGATTGTTCCCACCTGTTTCTTCAATTACAATGTTAGATACTTGAACTTTTGTAAAATCAAAATCATATAATGAAGTGATTAAATATCCAAAAAGATATATTTTAAGCAATTTTTCTTTTTCACTGCTATGTTTTTCTCCAGCGACTTTATAAAACTGCTCAACAACCCCTACATCAAAATCTGAAGTTTCGGGAATATATTTTTTTAATTCTTCCAAAATTTCATCTGTCATTACTCATCAACTCTTTCGCCGACAAGTTTATTTTCTGATAAAGTTTCAAATTCTGCTTCAGTTAATTCCAGCCTATCGCCAATTTCGTATCTAATATCGTTAAATCTCAAAGGCGTTAAAGCTACTGCCTCAACAATAGCTTTTGCCTCTTCCTTTTTATTCTCTTTTGCCATTCAATTCACCTACCCAACTGTTGCTATGAACATGCTGTTTATTATTGATGGATTTGGGGCAACTAAATCTTCAATTACAACGTTTACATTATTCACAACTCCCGCTGATTTTGATTCAGGCACAACTTCCACAGTTGCAAATGTTCCTGCTATATCTACAACTTCTCTATCTCCTAAATATCCAAGTAATTCATCAGTTTTGGTTGGAGTTGGCCCGTATTCCATTGTTCCTAATTGTCCGTTTGGAATTAGTGTAACAACATTGTCCGGAAATACATTTTTAGTCATTTTTCCAACTTTTATTTTTTCGTCCCAAATCAATATCGTCATTCCAATTACGTCCTCGATAGTAGATTTAATAAGTGCTGGAGTAACCGTAACAATAGTATTCTTAAATAATGCTTTTACAGTATCGTGTTTTTTTAGTGCATTATACGTAGCTTTTGACATTAAAGCTATTTCTACGTTTCCTCCGCCTTCTTCAACCGTTTCTTTCCATCTCTCTAAATCTTCAAGCGGTTTTGCTGTTGCAGCACTCCAAATATTAGTTCCTGCTAACGTTTCTTTGTATTTATCAGCAAGTCTATAATTAATTGTCTGTCCTCCACCGTTTTCATCAACAAACGTTACTTTGGCTGTTGATAAAAATTGTGAAACTGTATAAGCTGCAATTGCTCTTGCACTTCCTAAAAATCCGTTTTTCCCTGCGAATTTATTAAAAATATTTTCTGAATAACTAGCAATTATTGACTGGTTATTTGTATTCAAAATTTCTAGCAATTCTTTTCTGCGTTTCTCGTCAAGCTTCATACCTTCTCTAAAAAACTGCTTATCCCCTTTTGTTGTTGTTTTCAAATCCCAGTCTCTAAACATTACATCCGCATCTAGTTGGCTACTTTGTAATATTTCAACTGCTCCACCGTCTAAACTTCCAAATGTATTTATATCAAATGTGTTTGAAAATACAGCTGGAAACATTGCTTCTACTAACGTAGTTCCTTTTACTCCTGCATAATACTTATTTAAGCTCTTTGCGTTTAATAAATCTGTTAAATTCATTGGCATTTCTTAACCTCCTATTTTCTATCCTTATAAATGTAAGTTATCCCTGCTGGTAACTCCGCTTTTGTAACCGTAATTGGCGTAGAATGTTCTTTTCCTACTGCAATTAATTTATCTAAATATGCAACTCCTTCAAGTGAGACTGTCGCTTGTTCGTTGTCGTTATAATATTTAAACTCAACATCATGCAATAACACAGCTTCCGCCTGCGTTCCTGTCCCTGTCGGAATTACAAATGCTCCTGTTTCTCTTAAATCTTCTCCATTTTTTGCTTTAACAAGTGTTCCAGCTAACAAATACTCTTTATTGGTATTTTTGTCTTTGTAAATGTAATTAGCAAAATCTGATTTTAATATTTTCACTTGCACATTCAGTTTTTCTTTGTGCATTACTGTTCTTTTTAACATCTCAACCTCCTAAAATTTTGTAAGATCTGTTTCGTTGTTTTTGTTTTTCTCAATCATTCTGTCAACAAAATCTTTTTCGTCTTTCTTTTTATCCTTTGGATTGAATCCTCCGTTTGTTATAGAGTTCTTTTTCAAGAAATCTGTTGTGAACTCTTTTTCTTTAGCCGCTACATTCTTAACTGCCAACTCAAGACTTTCAATTGTCATATCTGGTGCAATTTGAACTAAATCAGCGAATTGTGGACTAATCTTTAACTCTGTTATTAGCTCGTTTTTTCTAGTTTTTAAAGTTGTCAGATTTAACTGTTTTTTAGTTTCGGCAAGTTCTTTTTCAATTTTTTCTTTTTCCAAATTTGCCAATTCTTCAGCAGTTTTACCGTGCTTTTGAAATTCTTCAAGCTGTTTATTGCTATGCCCGAGCTGTGATTTTAAAGAATTAATTTCCTTATCTTTTTCAGCCTGTGCCTTTTTAAAATTCTCAATTTCGGTTTTTAAGTCATCAAGAGTTGGCTCATTGCCACCTGTACCAGTTCCTTCTCCATTTCCTTTTCCGTCTTCCGGTTCTTCATAATTTAAATTGAATCTCTTTTCTAGTTTTTTTAACATTTCATTTCTCCTTGTTTTTTTAGATTATTTTTCTGTAACTCATAAATGATTTACAGCATTGATACTCTATAATTTTTTGAGATTTGACATCAAACAACTCATAAATGATTCGTAATCTTTCAACTCTCAAGAATTTTGGTTTATATCTTCAATTTCTTCTTTTGTTTCAGGAAAATAAACAGTAGCCCAACATCTGCACCCTGGCTCTTCTCCAGGGACTATCTCGGCATTATCCCAGTTATAGATAACTCCGTCTCTTGCTTCGTGTGTCGGTCTGACACGCTCATCTCCCATTGTGTTCCACTCGAAATATTCGCTTTCGCTTGCAATTATTTCTTTCAAAAAGTCTTTATAATAATTGCCCAGCATATTCCTAGCTCTAAATTTAGCATTATTTCTCAATTTATCTTTTAAATCAGTTTTTTCCTTGTTTTCTTCAATATAATTATTCAAATTGTTTTGCCATTCTTTTATTTCTTTTATCTGTTTTACTGCTATTTCTGTATGCTTTTTAACATCTATATCTTTCGATTTCTTAAATTTTTTCTCATAAGAAATGCTATAATTAACAAATATTTTCATTAAATTTGAATAATCAATATCTGCCTTTTTGCTATTAAATATCGAAAATGCCACTCTTTTGAAAAAATTAAATAACTTTTTCTCAACTTTATGATTCCATTTAAAATCTATTTTAATCATACAAACCACTCAGATCTTGCAAAGTGTCATCCATCACTTTTTCTATTAAATTTTTAAGTTTATACTCTTCGTCAATCTCTTTTGCCTTGCTTATTACATCAAGGGCTAATGATAAAGTTGTTAATTTAGAACTCTTTTCATTTTCCATAAATGTATCAAAATATGTATAATTATTTTCAGTTAATTCA
>NZ_CALHQO010000536.1:0-1299 GCF_938036635.1 uncultured Leptotrichia sp. | reverse complement strand
AAAATTTTTATATACCTATATTATATCTTATAGTCAGTCATATTTGCAAGCAATTTTGTTTATAATGTGATTTTTTTTACTATTAATTTCTTTTATGCTTAAATAATAGTTCCCTAAATCTAATATATTTAACAGTTTTCACAAAAAAATAGCCCAAATAAAAATTTAGACTATTTTATAATGTTATTACAGCAACAGCATCTGACTTGATAATTATAATTATTCTATTCAAATTTTAAAACGGCTTAATATCAAAAATTAAATACAAAATTTCCTTTATTGTTTTAAACTTAATTTTTATATGTATTGCAACGATTTAACCATCCTAGCAGCCATTTTTTCTCATTTTTTGCAGGATCGGAATTTTTTACCCGTCTTTCAAGCACAAATTTTGCAGAATTGCTAAATTCTTCAAGAGCTGCTTTTCCGCTTTCAGTTCCTTTCATATTTTCAAGGACTTGAAGAAGCCCCCATCCTTCTCCCTTATAAGTTTCTGTTCTTGTAGTTCCTTCTCCCTTGAAATTAACATAGTCAATTAAAGGATAAAGACCATTTGGAGATTTTGCAACACGGTAAAATTGTTTTTTGACATTTTCTTTATTTTTTGCAACTTTTAGCATTTTTTCCAGCGAATCTTCCAGACGGTTGAAAATAAACTCAATTTGTGTATCCTGCGTGTTGTAAAGAAAATTAATTAGTTCAGTAATTTCTGGATTATTATTTTGTTTTAATTTCAAAAACTCTTCTCGGCTTTTCCAAGGTGCAAATTTGTTATCTTTAATAATTTTTGGCAATTCAATATTTTTAGATTTATAAAATTCCACAAGTGGCGGAAAACTTTCTTCAAATTTACCTTTTTCACCTTTTTTATACCAAATAAAATGCCCTATCCCAAGCGATGGGAAATTCTCTCCGCTATTCCAAACAACTAAATCGTTCTTTTTCCCAGCAGCTTCATTTTGAAAAATTCTTTTAGCCACACGGTTAAGTTCTTCTTTTGAAATCGACAATTTTGGTCTTTCACTTAAATTTTGAGAGTTTTTATTTTTATCTTCATTGTTATTGATATTTTTATTTTGATTCAAATTATCTACTTTTTTAATATTTTCTTTTTTTGTTTTCGGTGATTTTTTGGAAAATCCAAAAGATGTCAAAGAAGCTGATAATGCTCCAAGTAAAATAATTGTTTTTATTTTTTTTGATTTCATGGCCTTTCTCCTTTTTTAGTAATTTTATCATATTTTCAGGATTTTATAAAGAGAATGTTTTTTGTTGTTATTCAGTTTGAAAAGTGATATA
>NZ_CALHQO010000535.1:0-4430 GCF_938036635.1 uncultured Leptotrichia sp. | reverse complement strand
AAAATTTATAGGTAAAGATATTAAAGTAGCAATTGTAGTAGCTCGTTTTAACGAATTTATTACTTCTAAATTATTAGGTGGAGCAAAAGATACACTAATTAGAAACGAAGTAAAAGAAGAAAACATCGATGTATACTGGGTTCCAGGAGCATTCGAAATTCCATTTATTACTAAAAAATTAGTAGCTACAAATAAATACGATGGTATTGTTACATTAGGAAGCATTATTCGTGGAAGTACTAGTCACTATGACTTAGTTTGTAACGAGGTAGCAAAAGGTGTAGGACAAATTAATCTTAACAGCGAAATACCTGTAATGTTCGGTGTTATTACTACTGAAGATATCGATCAAGCTATCGAAAGAGCTGGTTCAAAAGCCGGAAACAAAGGTAGTGAATGTGCTCAAGGTCTTCTTGAAATGATTGACTTAACTAAACAAATTTAAAACTATAGGTTATATAAGAAAGCCGGAGTATAGGTCTAAATCCAACTCCAGCTTTCTTTTGTATACTAAAATGTAAAATAAAGCTAGGAACTTGAACTTCAAGCTCCTAGCTTCTTATTATCTATAATTATTATTTAGAGTAGTTTGGACTTTCTTTTGTAATTTGAACGTCGTGTGGGTGAGATTCGATTAATCCAGCACCTGTCATACGAACAAATTGTGAATTTTCACGAAGTGCACGTAAATCACGTGAACCTGTGTAACCCATACCTGCACGTAATCCTCCGATGATTTGGTAAATTGTTTCAGAAACAGCACCTTTATAAGGTGTACGTCCTTCGATTCCTTCTGGAACTAATTTTTCTGTTGCTGCTTCAAGTTGAAAATATCTGTCGCTACTTCCTCTCTTCATTGCTGCAAGCGATCCCATTCCTGCATAAGTCTTAAATTTTCTTCCGTTGTACAAAATTTCTTCTCCTGGCGCTTCATCAGTTCCCGCAAGCATTCCTCCCAGCATAACGCAGTCCGCTCCAGCTGCAATAGCTTTTACAACATCTCCAGATAATTTTATTCCACCATCGGCAATAAGTCCGATTCCTTTATCTTTGCAAACTTGTGCAATATTCATTACAGCTGAAATTTGTGGCACTCCGACTCCTGATACAACTCTAGTTGTACAGATTGAACCTGGTCCAACTCCGACTTTTACTGCATTTACTCCTGCTTCTATTAAGTCAAGCGCTGCTTCTGGAGTTACGATATTTCCTCCGATAATGTCTAAATCAGGAAAAGCCGCTCTAATTTCCTTTATTTTATTAATAACTCCTTTTGAATGTCCGTGTGCTGAATCAACAGCAATAATGTCAACTCCAGCTTCTACTAGAGCTGTAACTCTTCTTACTGTATCAGTTCCAACTCCAACTCCTGCTCCCACTCTAAGTCTACCGTGTTCATCTTTTGCAGCATTAGGATAATTTATAACATTGTCAATATCTTTAATTGTAATCAAACCTTTTAATTTAGTGCCTTCAACTATTGGCAATTTTTCTATTCTATTTTCCAGAAGAATAGATTTTGCACCTTCAAGAGTTGTTCCAACAGGGGCAGTTACCAAATTATCTTTCGTCATAACATCTACAACTTTTAATGATAAATCTTCTCTATATTTCAAATCACGATTAGTAATAATTCCTTTTAAATTACCGTCATTATCAACTACAGGAAGTCCCGAAACTTTATAATTTTTCATCAAGTCATTTGCATCTTTTAAAATAGCGTCTTCCTTTAATGTAATCGGATTTGTAATCATACCGCTTTCGTATCTTTTTACTTTTGATACCTCTTCAGCCTGTCTTTCAATCGTCATATTTTTATGAATGAATCCTATTCCACCTTCTCTTGCAAGCGCAATTGCAAGTTTTGATTCTGTAACTGTATCCATTGCGGCACTTAGTATTGGTATATTTAGTACCAATTTTTTAGTTAAATTTGTTTTCAGTGACACTTCGTGCGGTACCACATCTGATGCCTGTGGAATTAATAATACATCATCAAAAGTCAATCCTTCAGAAATTACAATTTTATCTTTTTGACTCATTTTAAACATCCTCCTCATTTTATTTTTAAAATTTTAATTATTTATCCTGTAAGTTTAGTAAATCAAGTGAAATTTTAAAAAAACTCTTTTTTTAAATTATACCATTTTATCATGAAATAAGTCATAATTTCAATACTTTTTTCAAAAGATTTTCTATTTTATGTTAATTTAGATGCTAAATAAAAGTCAGAGTTTCTAAAAGAACCTGTCCGCCATCTACTACTATTGTTTGCCCTGTAATAAATCCAGCTTCCCGGCTTGCTAGAAAAACTGCTGTATAACCTATATCTTCAGGTTTTCCCAATGTGTATACTGGTATTATTTCTTTTATTTGATTCATATAGCTTTTAGAATTTTCCATGCTTAAAAGTCCATCGCTTATAACATTTCCTGGTTGAATAGCATTCACTGTAATTCCATATTTTGCATATTCTATAGCTGCACTTCGCATAAATCCAAGTTGAGCGGATTTGCTAGCTCCATAGTGTGCCCATCCCGATAGTCCTGTAATAGGCCCTGTAATTGAAGAGGTCAGTATTACTCGTCCATAACTTTGCTTTTTCATATATTTTAGTGCTGCTTTTGTTACAAAAAAAGTCCCTTTCATATTTATATTTTGTACTTCATCCCAGTCTTTCTCTGTCATTTTTTCAATACTTGTTCTAGGAAAAATACCTGCATTTGAACAAAGTATGCTTATTTTTCCGTATTCTTCGTAAATACTTTGAATTGTATAATCTACCAAATCTTTATTTGTAACATCAAAATGACGAAATTCAACTCCCATCTCATTTGCAACTTCTTTTCCTCTATTTTTGTCAATGTCTCCTATAATCACTTTTGCCCTTGCCTGCTTCAATGCCTTTGCAATTCCCTTTCCAATACCTTTTGCCCCACCTGTAACAAGAGCAACTTCCCCAGCCAAATCAAACATTTAAATCACGCCTTTCATTCCATATTTTAAATTAAAATTTTTTAATTTAATTAATTTTCAAAGGATTCGAGTTTATTGTTTATCTCCACTCTTCCTTTCTTGCAAATCTTTATTTGCCTTTACTAGTTGCTCTGCAAATTGTAAACTGTTTAAAACAGCACTGTATTCCTTATATTTTATTTTATTTGTTTTTTTAATTTCTTGTGCAATATCAACAAGCATATCATACATAGTGTATCTCAATTCATTATCCTTCTGTGCCATAAATATATAAGCCTCTTTAGAATTTTCAAATGCCTCGTCATATTTTTCCATTCCAATATAATTTAAAAATAAAAGATAATAAGCATCTGCTTCATATTTATTTTTTAATGATTCTGTTATGTAAGAGTAATCAAGCTTATTCATTTTTTTATATTTTTCTATTGCTAATTTTACATATTTTATCGAATCTAAATAATTTTTATTCCGAAAATGTATTGCAGCTAACGAAAAATATCCTTCCGGAAAATCAGGAAATAATTTTATCATTTTTTTAACAAGAGCCAACTGTTCTTTCTCCATATTCACTTGTCCATATCTTACTGCAAGATTATTATATGCCATTGGATTTTTGGGATTAGCCTCTATAGCTTTCTCAAAATACTCCATTGAACGTTTAATATTATTTTCTTGCTGATAAACTAATATTCCCAAATAATAATACGGTAAATAATTTTTTTTGTCTTCCTCTATTGCCTGTAAAAACAATTTTTTTGCCTCTTCATAGTCATCCTGTATCTCAATAGCCTTAAATGTGGTTTCAATAGACTTTTTATTAATGCCAAGTTCATTTAACTCTTTTCTAGTCAAATCTTCTACTTCCTTCTGTTCTTTTTTTTCCAGGTCTATCTCTTTAAATTTTTTCTTATCACTTTCGCTAAGTTTCTCAATTGTTTCTTTTATAGTCATTTCCCCAATATTTTTAGTTTTATTTTCAGTTACCGAAGTATTATTTTTTGATGTATTTACCTTTGCCGAAAATCCATAAAAACTGCATAAAATAAAACTAACCAATAAAAATTTTTTCATTCTCATCACTCCCTTTTTATTATTTTTAACTCTTAAGTCCCCCTTACGCATTCAAAATCAAATTTTTTTACTTTTTTAAACTTTTTTGATTAATAAGTTTTTCTTCAGGTTTAATTTTATTGTATTTCCAGTAAATTAACCAATTCTATAATTTGTTTATTCAATTCATAAAGATTATCATCAAAATCAGATTTATTGTTTGTTTTAACAGAATTATAATTTAAAATATATGGCAAAGATAGTTCTGGTAATTTAATTACAATATAAGTTGAAAAAACCTTTGGTAATTCATCAAGTTCTATCCACTCATCTTCTGCCAGCAAAATTTCATTCTTTTTAATTTCATTAAGCTTATCAAAGTCTAAAAGTTTTTTTCGTAGGTT
>NZ_CALHQO010000534.1:0-1645 GCF_938036635.1 uncultured Leptotrichia sp. | reverse complement strand
TTCTATTTCCTCTAAGTGTTCTTTTTCTAATTTTATTTCTATATCTTTTATAGAAGGTTTGCTATGAAAAAATAAATAAGAAATAACACTATTGACATAATAATGCTTGAAATAGTTATTTTTAAATCTGAATTTTTATAAATTTCAACAATTAATTTTACTAAATCATCAATCTTAATCACTCTCCTTATGCTTAATTACTAATATAAAAAAACTTTCTCCCCTTTTTTATTTGCAAATCCATATCCACTAAAAATAAATCTCTATCATCTTCTCCTAAAATATCTTTTATTTTACTGTATTTTCTTTCAAATTCAAAACTTTCATAATTATCATTTTTAACCATTTCTTTTACTTGATTAAGCAGTTCGTACACACTAGGATTTCTATCTGTTTTAAGCCCCATTATATCTTCCAGTATTCTTTCCATAGTCTGTCCATACGAATTACCAAGTTCTTTCCCAAGCCTAGTCTCTACATTTCCATCTTGATTTTTTATTAATAAAATTATATTCTCTTTTTCCACACTTCCTAAAATATGCGGAGAATGTGTTGCCAAAATTATCTGATTATTCTTCCCAATTTTTTTATAAACATCAACAATTTTTTGTTGCCACTTTGGATGTAATGAAAGTTCTGGTTCATCAATCATAATTATGGAATTTTCAGGCTCTAGCATTTTTATCGCCAAAGTCCGTAAAAACAATTGCTTTTCCCCCGAAGAAAGTTCATTTATCCCAAATTTTTTTCCACTAGAATCTTTAAAAATCGGCATACTATTCTCATCTTTCGATATTTCTGAAAGCTTCACATCCAACTCCAAAATTTCAAAAATTCCATTAATTTCCTCAAAAACTTTTTTTCTGACTTGTCCCATTGTCAAATTTTCTTCTTCATTCGCAACTTTTGAAATCCGAGTTGCAATGTAGGATGGAATATCTTTAATTTCGTATGAATCTAAAATATTAATAAAATTATATTCTTTTTTCAAATTTGTTTGAGCTTTTTTTATTTCTTCAAAATTAAGATATAATATTTTTGATAATTAATAATACCACAGAAAATAAATTTAAAAATGAATTTAGTCTGAATAAATTTTAGAAAGGGAAAAAATGGGAAAAATACTGATTGTTGAAGATGATAAAAAAATATCACGTATTTTAAAATTACAGCTTGAACACAAAAATCATGAAATAATGATAATCGAAAATGGAATTGACGCATTAAATGAAATTGACAAAAAGAGGGATTTTTATGATTTGATGCTTTTGGATTTGGGACTTCCTTCAATGGAGGGAAATGAAGTTTGCAAAAATGTTAGAAAAATATCAAAAGTTCCTATAATTGTTGTTTCTGCGAAAAATAATACGGAAGAAAAAGTTGAATTATTAAAATCAGGTGCGAGCGATTATGTTACAAAACCTTTTGATTTTTTGGAGCTTGATGCAAGAATTGACATAAATATTAGAAAAGAAAAAATTTCTGAAATCGTTTATAAAACTTTAAAGTTAAATACGGAAAATTATTCTGTTTATTTGGAAGAAACACCTGTTTTATTAACAAAAACGGAATTTGAACTGGTTAAACTTTTGATTGAAAATAAAGAAGAAATCGTTTCACGAGATAAAATTGTTGAAAAAATATG
>NZ_CALHQO010000533.1:0-6171 GCF_938036635.1 uncultured Leptotrichia sp. | reverse complement strand
CTTAATATAAAATAGTATAGTTTATAAGTTTTGTTTTAAAAGAGGATTATGGTTATTTTATAAAATTGTTGAAAAAGAGGAGAAAAATAGTTATGAAAATATTGGGAGTTATACCAGCAAGATATGCATCCAGCAGGTTTGAGGGAAAGCCACTCAAGGATATTTGCGGACATGCTATGATTGAATGGGTTTATAAAAGAGCAAAAAATGCTGACATTGATGAGATTGTTGTGGCTACTGATGATAAGAGAATTTTTGAGGCAGTAAAAAAATTTGGCGGGAATGTGGTTATGACAGCTGAAAATCATCAGAATGGAACTTCCAGAATAATAGAAGTTATTAATAAAAATGAATATCAAAATTACGATTTTATTATAAATATTCAAGGGGACGAGCCATTAATTGACATTGAATCAATTAATATTCTGGCAAATAATTATAGGGATGAAAAATCGGAGATTGTTACACTGAAGCAGGAAATGAAATCTCAAAAGGAAATTGAAAATCCTAATCACGTAAAGGTAATTACAGACTTTAATGACAATGCCATTTATTTTAGCCGTTCAGTAATTCCATATGAGCGGGATAAAAATAATAGTGAAAATATAAGATATTTTAGACATATTGGAATTTATGGATATACAGCAAAATTTTTAAATGAACTGAAAAATTTAAGAGAAGGTGTTTTGGAAAAGATAGAGTCGCTTGAGCAATTGAGGTTTATTGAAAATGGATATAAAATAAAAGTTTTGGAAACTGATTCAAATGTAATAGGTGTGGATACAGAAGAAGATTTGAAGGAAGTTGTTAAATTTATAAAGGATAAAGGAATAAAACTTGAATAAAAAATTGTAAAATTAAAAATATTACAAAAAGGAGAGGATTTTTATGGAAAATGGAGTAATGATACAGTATTTTGAATGGAATTTACCGAATGACGGAAAACATTGGAAACGTTTGAAGGAAGATGCAAAGCACTTGAGCGAAATTGGTGTCAGTGGAGTTTGGATTCCACCTGCATACAAAGGAACTTCCCAAGCTGATGTCGGCTATGGAGCCTATGACTTGTGGGACTTGGGAGAATTTAATCAAAAAGGCACTGTCAGAACGAAATATGGAACAAAACAGGAATTGATTGAAGCAATAGAAGAACTTCATAAATATAATATAAATGTATATTTGGATGCTGTTTTAAACCATAAAGGCGGAGCAGATGAAACAGAGAATTTCTTGGCAATAGAAGTTGATCCAGAAGACAGGACTATAGAAATATCTGAACCTTTTGAAATAGAAGGATGGACAAAATTCACTTTTCCTGGAAGAAACGATAAATATTCTGCATTTAAGTGGAATTATAACCTTTTTGACGGTATTGATTTTGATAACCGAACAGGTAAAAATGGAATTTATAAGATTGTTGGAGAAAACAAGGACTGGGATGAAGGAGTTGACTCTGAACTTGGAAATTATGACTATTTGATGAATGCCGATATTGATTTTTCACATCCTGAAGTGCGTGAGGAAGTAATCCGATGGGGTAAATGGGTTGTAAATGAGTTAAAAATTGATGGATTCAGAATGGATGCCGTAAAACATATAAAAGATGAGTTTATAGCTGAATTTTTGACACAAGTAAGAACAGCTTATGGCGAAGAATTTTATTCTGTTGGAGAATACTGGCGAAATGATTTGGAAAAGTTGAAGGAATATCTGAATAATGTTGGGTATAAGACTGATTTATTCGATGTTGGGCTTCATTTTAATATGTATGATGCATCTAAAAAGAAAAAGGATTATGATTTAAGAGAAATTTTTGAACATACAATAGTTGAAACAAATCCTATGGCAGCGGTAACATTTGTGGATAATCACGATTCTCAAAAAGGAAGTGCTTTAGAATCACAAGTGGATGACTGGTTTATTCCTCATTCATATGCTATAATATTATTATCAAAAGATGGCTATCCATGCTTGTTTTATGGTGATTACTACGGAGTGGGAGGAGAAAAAAGTCCGCACCAATGGATAATTGACAAACTTCTGGAAGTACGAAGAATTTATGCTTATGGAGAACAAATAAATTATCTGGATAATCCAAATGTAATTGCAATTCAAAGAACAGGAAGAGATGAGTGGACTGGATGCGTAGCTGTACTTTCAAATTCTGAAGAGGAAGAAGAAATACAAATTGAGCTCGGAAAAGAACGGGCAGGAGAAGTTTGGCACGAAGTTACAGGTAGTGGATATGAAGACATTACAATAGATGAGGAAGGAAATGCCGATTTTAAAGTTGAACCTGAAAAAATTTCTGTATGGATACGTAAAAGTTAAGATAAAAATATTGAAATTATCTATGGTTGTAAAGAAATAAATGTTAAAATAATATGAACCTTTCTAGGTTATTTTAAGAAAAACCAAAATTGGAGGTAAGAAAAATGAGAAAAATTAAAATCATAGGAGTAGTAATTGCATTGGTTATGAGCTTGAGTTCTTGTACCGCTGTAGCATTGGGAGCAGGAGCTGTTGCTGGAGGATATACTTGTTTAAATACCAATCTTTGTAATAAATTGAAAAAATAGTTAAGTAATCTTTAAGGGCATAGAATTTTATGCCCTTATGTTAAAAATTCAAAACACATAAAAATGTTAAACAGGAGAATAGTAAAAATATGAAAAATAGTAACACAAGAGAAAAAATTTTGGAAAATATACAGAGGATAGTTGTAAAAGTTGGAACGTCTACACTTACAACTGAAAATGGGCATCTAGATATTGAAAAAATAAAGAAAATTGTGCTGGAACTCAGTAATTTACAGGATAAAGGGTATGATGTAATACTTGTAACTTCTGGTGCAGTTGGAGCTGGAATGGGGCTGCTTAATATAAGTGAAAAGCCTAAAACTTTGGCGGAAAAGCAGATGCTGTCAGCAGTTGGACAAGTTTCACTTATGCAAATTTATCAAACATTATTTAAAGAACATAACAAAATAATTGGACAGCTTTTATTAACAAAAGAGGAATTTTCGAACAGAAAAAGATATTTGAACATGAGAAATGTCTGTAATGCTTTTCTAAAAAGAAAAATTATTCCGATTATAAATGAAAATGATGCAATTGTATCTAATGCTTTGAAAATTAAGGTTGGAGATAATGATACAATGTCAGCGCTTGTTTCTGGATTAATTGATGCTGATTTATTAATTATTTTATCAGATATTGACGGACTTTATAATAAAAATCCACGTAAATATGATGATGCTAATCTGATTAATATGGTTGGGGATATTAATGAGGACATAAAGCAGATGGCAGGAGCAGAAGGCTCAAAATTTGGAACTGGTGGAATGATAACAAAAATTATTGCTGCAGAAATGGTAACCAAAATTGGAACAAGTCTTGTAATTGCTAGTGGTGATGATCCTCACAATATAACTAGAATCGTTGAAAAAGAAAATATAGGAACACTTTTTGTGAAAAAAAATAAAAAAATCAGCTTACGAAAATATTGGCTTGCATATGGGCCTAATAAGGAAGGTGTATTAACAATCGATAATGGTGCAAAAGCAGCATTAAAAAATGGAAATAGCCTATTACCTGTGGGAATAAAATCTATTGAAGGAAACTTTGATAAAGGGGCAGTCATTGAAATAGAAGATTTGGAAGGTAAAGTTGTTGCAACAGGAATTTCAAATTATTCATCAGAGGAAATTAACCTTATAAAAGGCGTAAAAAGTGAAAATATAGAAGAAATACTGGGTTATAAATACGATGATGCTGTGATTCACATTGACAATGTTGTTATGAAAAAATAAAAATAATAAATTCAATTTTGTTGATTGAGAAAAATTTATTTAAAAGTTTAGTACAAAAGTGTCTAAAAAATTAATAAAAGGAAATAGGAACGATTCATGAATTACGAACAACCAAAAAAATAGTAGGAATGAAATTTTATCTTAAAATAATTACATTGGCAAATTTTTGGCTATTTAACCTTAGAAGCCTTGGCTCTGGATAATGAAGTTTATAACTAGAATGACTACAATATAAGCACAATAAACAGATAAAGTTGGGGATAAAATATTGCATTTATCAGACAAAACACTAATTCATAATACAAATTTACGAGAAGCAATCATTAATACTTTCGGAGCAAATAAATAAAAAAATGGAAAGGAGGAAGTAAGTGAAGAGCGAAAATATTTTTAATAAAAATGAAAATAAATTATACACATTTCTTGGTGGATTTTTAGGCTTTATAATTACAACTGTACTTTATTTTTTTGCGGCTCAAAATAATATAAGACATATTATAGTGATGTTTTTAGGTGTGGGAATTATAGAAATTGGAGTTATATTTGGAAATTTCTTTGGAAAAAAAAAGAAAGAAAAAATTAGAGAAATTAATAGCTGGAATGAATCAGAAAAAATTGGAAAAGTAAAAAAGAGTAAATTTAACAATCTGTATGATGAATTGGAAATAAATATTTTTAGTATAGCTATTATGTGTGCGTTTTCATATTTGACAATATATTTGTCAGAAATATTAAATTTAGCGCTAATTTTTAAAAAGCAATATCCAGATACAAAATTTTTTGACACTTTAATGGAAGCTATGACGAATATTTTTAATATCGGCTGGGCTAGAAGATATTTGGTAATTTATTGGCTGTTTTTAACTATTTTTGTAGTTATGTTTATAATAGCTATATTTATAGAACATAGAAAAATAAAAAAGATGAAGGATGGGAATAGAAAAGCTGGAAATCTTTTTTAGAAATTAGATAAATTAAGAAATGAGGGAGATATGAATTATATAGAAGAACTTGGAAAAAAAGCAAAAGCTGCTTCAAGGGAACTTTTGAAAATTGGAACAAAAACTAAAAATGATGTGTTGTTTGCAATTGCAGATGAATTGATAAATAAAAAAGAGGAAATAAAGGCTGCAAACAAAATAGATATGGAAAATGGTAAGAAAAATGGAATGGCGTTTTCCTTGCTTGATAGAATGGAGCTTACAGACAGCAGAATAGAAGGAATGGCTCAAAGTCTACGTGAAATGGCTATGTTTCCAGATCCAATTGGAGAAGTCATTACAGGATGGAATCATAAAAATGGAATGAATATTGTAAAAAAAAGAGTTCCGCTTGGAGTAATCGGAATGATTTACGAATCTCGTCCAAATGTTACAGTAGATGCGGCAGGACTTGCAATAAAATCTTCAAATGCGATAATTTTACGTGGGTCAGAAGATGCCCTGAATTCAAATATTTATTTGAATAATTTATTAAATAGAGTTGCAGATGCTCATGGATTGCCCAAAAATACAGTTCAGCTTGTAGAAAAGCCAGAAAGGGAACTTGTGATGGACTTAATTCGTGCAGACAAATATATTGATGTAATTATCCCAAGAGGGGGAAAAGGATTAAAAAGATTTATCATAGAAAACGCAACAATTCCAATGATAGAAACAGGTGCAGGAATTTGTCATATATTTGTGGACGAAACAGCTGATATAAAACAAGCATTACCAATTATCGAAAATGCCAAAGTACAGCGTCCAAGCGTATGTAATGCCATCGAAACAACACTTATCCACGAAAACATTGCAAAAGCAATCTTGCCAGAATTAACAGAAATGCTTTTAAAAGATGGTGTAGAGCTAAGGTACAGCAAAGAAGCATTAGAAATTATTGGAAACAGAAAAGATGTAAAATTGGCAACAGAAGAAGATTTTGGGGCTGAATATCTAGATTTAATAATGTCACTAAAATTAGTTAAAAACATAGATGAAGCAATTGAATATATAAATAATAATGGAACGCACCATTCCGACTCAATCTTGACAAAATCTATAGAAAATGCTGAAAAATTCCTAAACGAAGTAGATTCAGCCAACGTTTACTTAAACGCTTCGACAAGATTTTCCGACGGAGGAGAATTTGGCTTTGGTGGAGAAATCGGAATTTCCACTCAAAAACTGCACGCTCGTGGGCCTATGGGAATAAGAGAGCTGACTACGACGAAGTATGTGATTAGGGGAGAAGGTCAAATAAGGGAATAAAAACCTAAATTAAAAGCAGGAGAAATAAAAAAAGTGGAAAATAAAAATTCAATATTAATTAAAGGGATTAAAATAAATGATGATAAAACTAACTTAATGATTGCTACAGCA
>NZ_CALHQO010000532.1:0-6176 GCF_938036635.1 uncultured Leptotrichia sp. | reverse complement strand
TACTACTGGACTTAGATTTAATTTTTAATTAAAATAAAATTTTTCCCATATTTTTTGAAATTGTATGACAAATATAAAAAAATATAGTATAATATAACAATGTAATAATTTTAAATTTAAACTCCAAACTTTGAATAACAAATTTGGAGGCAAAAAATAAAACATTAAAAATAGGAGGTTACTTTTTATGGAAAATATCGAATTTGAAAGTTTCGATAATATTGAAAATGATGATTCAGGGCGATTGTATGAAATGGGAAAAAGTTACTACGACAGCGGTTCTGACATACTTGCTGAAAAATATTTGAAAGAAGCCGCTAAAGGTGGAAATAGAAAGGCTTTTCTTTTGCTTGCTGATATTTATCTAAAATATGACAAATTAAATTTAGCAGAAAAATATTTAAAAAAAATTGCTGATGGCGGAGATTTTGAACTACAAGATAAACTTGGAACAGTTTATAAAAGAAAATCAAATTTTGAATTAGCTGAGTATTACTATAAACAAGCTATAAGCAATGGAAATCAAAGAGCACAGTATCACTTAGGGAAATTGTATTATTTATTCAAAAAGAAAAATTTAGCAATAGATTATTTAAAACCTGTAGCTGATGAAAGAGATCAAGAAGCTCAAGTACTGCTTGCAAAAATTTACTATGACAATGGTCAAGTTGATTTGGCTGAAGAATATTTACATAAGGCAAAAGATAATGGTGAAGCATATTATCTTCTTGGAAAACTGTATGGCGAAAAACAGGACATTGAAACTGCTGAAAAACATTTAAAAACATCAGCAGATGACTATGACAATAAAAGAGCGCAGGAAGTTCTTTCAAACCTTTATACAGACAAAAACAATCTTACTCTTGCAAAACACTATTTAACATTGCTTGCAGATGAAAATCATTTGGAAGCTTTTGCACTGCTTGGAAACATTTTTGCTGATGAAAAGAACTATAATCTTGCCTACACAAATTATGGACATTTTTTTGAAGGAAAAAAACGAGAAAATGCAAAAGTTGATATGAAAAAAATTGACGATGCAAAACTTAAATTTAATTTTGGAAAATGCTGTATAAAACTTGGAAAATTTGACATTGCTGAACAAAATTTAAAAGACAGTGAATATCTGAAAATTTCTGACAATGTAATTGAAGTTGCAAAACTTTACGAAGAAGCAGATCAGTTGAAATTGGCTATCCAATACTACAAATTAGCTTTACATTTGTAATTTAAATAAAAATAAATATTAAATTTTAGGAGGAAAAATGGCAGTAGTTAAGGATTTAGAAAGTTTAAAGGAACTTATTCAAAGAGTTAGAAAAGCTCAAGAAGAATTTGCAACATTTGATCAGGAAAGAGTCGACAAAATTTTTAGAAAAGTGGCTCAAAAAATGAATGATGAGAGAATTACTCTGGCAAATTTGGCAGTAGCAGAAACTGGAATGGGAATCGTAGAAGATAAAGTTATAAAAAATCACTTTGCTTCTGAATATATTTACAATAAATACAAAGACGAAAAAACTTGTGGAGTATTGGAAGATGACAGATCTTACGGAGTTAAAAAAATTGCAACTCCAATAGGAATTATCGCAGGTATTGTACCAACAACAAACCCGACTTCAACAGCGATGTTCAAAACATTAATATCATTAAAAACAAGAAATGCAATAATATTTTCACCACACCCAAGAGCAAAGCAGGCGACTATTGAAACAGCTAAAATTGCATTGGAAACAGCAGTAAAATACGGAGCTCCAAAAGATATAATCGGATGGATTGATGAGCCAAGCGTAGAACTATCAAGAGAACTTATGGCAAGTGCTGACTTAATACTTGCGACAGGTGGACCAGGAATGGTTAAATCTGCTTATTCATCAGGAACTCCTGCAATTGGAGTTGGAGCTGGAAATACGCCAGTTGTAATTGACAAATCAGCAGATATAAAAATGACTGTAAACTATATTTTAATGTCTAAAACATTTGATAACGGAGTAATCTGTGCAACAGAGCAATCTGTAATTATAGACAAAGAAATTTATGACAAAGTTAAAACCGAATTTTTGAACAGAGGAGCCTATATCCTTAACGACGAAGAACTAAATAAAGTAAGAGAAGTATTATTTATAAATGGAAATCTAAACGCTGATATAGTTGGAAAAAGTGCGTATGTTATTGCAGATATGGCAGGATTTGAAATTCCAAAAAGTTCAAAAGTGTTAATTGGGGAAGTTGAGTCTACTGGAATTGAGGAACCATTTGCACACGAAAAATTATCGCCAGTGCTTGCAATGTATAAGTCAGAAGATTTTGAAGATGGACTTAAAAAAGCTGATGAATTAGTAAAACTTGGTGGATTGGGACATACATCTTCGTTATATATTAATTTAGCTGAAAAAGAAAAAATAGATAAATTTGGAAGATTGATGAAAACAGGACGTACATTAATCAATATGCCAGCATCACTTGGAGCAATCGGAGATGTATTCAACTTTAAATTAGAACCGTCATTAACACTTGGATGCGGTTCATGGGGAGGAAATTCTGTGTCAGAAAATGTAGGAGTAAAACACTTATTAAACGTAAAAACAATTGCAGAAAGAAGAGAAAATATGTTATGGTTCAAAGTTCCTGAAAAAATTTATTTCAAATACGGATCACTTCCGACAGCTTTAGAAGAATTGAAAGGAAACCACAAAAAAGCATTTATCGTAACGGATAAAGTATTGGCTGAACTAGGATATACAGAACATATTACAAAAGTACTTGACAGCATACATATCGATTATAGAATATTCTCAGAAGTAAAAGAAGATCCAACATTAAGTTCAGCTCAGGCTGGAGCAAAAGCAATGCTTGAATATAATCCTGACATTGTTATCGCTCTTGGTGGAGGTTCTGCAATGGACGCCGCTAAAATTATGTGGGTATTGTATGAACATCCAGAACTTCGATTTAGAGATTTGGCAATGAGATTTATGGATATTAGAAAGAGAATTGTTGAATTCCCTGAAATGGGTAAAAAAGCTAAATTTGTTGCAGTAGCAACATCGGCTGGAACTGGCTCGGAAGTAACTCCATTTTCTGTAATTACAGATGATGAAACTGGAATCAAATACCCTCTTGCAGATTATGCATTGACACCAAATGTAGCAATTAACGATCCTGAACTTATGCTTACAATGCCAAAAGGACTTACAGTAGCTTCTGGAATTGACGTATTTACACATGCTCTTGAATCCTATGTTTCAGTTATGGCGACAGAATACACAAAACCTTATTCAAAAGAAGCGGCTAGACTTGTATTCAAATACTTGCCAGAATCAGTAGAATTAGGTTCAAAAGCAATTAAAGCAAAAGAAAAAATGGCAAATGCCTCTTGTCTTGCAGGAATGGCTTTCGCAAATGCATTCTTAGGAATAAACCACTCGCTTGCACACAAACTTGGAGGAAAATTCCACGTTCCACACGGTATCGCAAATGCTATGCTTCTTGAAGAGGTTATCCGTTTCAATGCAGCTGAAGCTCCAACAAAGATGGGATTATTCCCTCAATACAGATATCCTGATGCAATGCAAAGATACGCTGAAATGAACGATTATCTAGGATTTGGCGGAAATACTAAAGAAGAAAAAGTAGAAAATTTAATTAAAGGAATTAATGAATTAAATAAAAAAATAGGAATCCCAGCAAGCATTAAAGAATGGGGAGTGCCTGAAAAGGACTTCTTGGAAGCTGTGGACGAAATGTCACTAGATGCTTTCGATGACCAATGTACTCCAGCTAACCCAAGATACCCGCTAATGGATGAATTAAGAGAAATTTACTTGAAAGCTTACTACGGAAAAGAATGGGAAAATGAAAAAGAAAGAGTTGGAAAAATTTTAGGGTTTTAATCTATGTTTATGAAAAAAATAAAGTAAAAAAATAAGGGATTTTCTCAAAATAGAGATTATCCCTTTTTAAATTATTCTGTTTTAATAAATTTAGCAACAAATTTTGTTCCTTTATTTAATTCACTTTCAACATCAATACTTGCATTATGCTGCTCAATAATTTTTGCAACTAATGAAAGTCCTAATCCAAAACCTTTATTTACTTTTTTGTTTCGTGAGTCATTTACTTGGTAAAATCTACCCCAAATAAGATTTTTATCCTCTTCTGGTATTCCAATTCCATTGTCTTCAATTTCCATAACACAATTTTCATTTTCCGAATATAATTTTACATTTATTTTATCTTTTGTAAATTTCATTGCATTATTAAGTAAATTGTCAAGCAGTCTTTCAATCATTACTTTATCTGCGTTTATAAATATATTTTGTTCAATATTTTTTGAAACTTTTATATTTTTCTCACTTAAAAGATTTTTATAATCTTCTAATATTTTTTCCATTGTTTCTGAAAAATTTATTTTTTGCAATTCAATAACAGTCTGCTTTTCTATTTTAGAAAGTTCCATTATTTGATTTATCAGTTCCGACATTCTTTTTGCCTGACGCTGAATCACAGAAAAGGAATCCTTTGCTTCTTCCATAGTGTCTGCATATTCCAGCGAATACTGACTTTCTGTAAGTATAACGCTCACAGGTGTCCGGAGTTCGTGCGAAACATCTGAACTGAACTGTTTTTCACGTGTATAGGAATTTTCAAGCGAATTTAGCATTTCATTAAAGGTATCTGCCATCCTGTGTATTTCATCTTTTCCTTCATCAATTTTGATTCTTTTGGAAAAATCACCGTTTTTTTGAATTTCTGAAGCTGTATCTGATATTTTGGCTACAGGATTTAGAGCTTTTTTTACAATTCTGTATCCGCCATAAACTATTATTAGCAATAATAGCGGACTTAAAATTAAAATTATAATAAGCAGTTTGCTTACTTCATCAGATAGCTGATTTACTGGAACAATCCCTCTAACCCATTCTCCTTCAGAATTGTCTATTTTTTTATCGAAATAATAATATTTTTCTCCATTCTTTTCATAAGTTCTGACAGTGTTTTCCTTATATTTTAATGTCAAATCAAATCCTCGTGGCGACATTCCGCCCATTTCTATCCCTTCGCTATTGTACTTAACAAAGTAAATCCCATCATCAAATTCATCAAACTCATTAGGGTCTGAAACCATCTCAACAGTCATTTCAATTACAGCTTCCATCAATTCCCGATGGTTCAAGTCTCCTGTCATCTTATTTGCAACGGTAAATGATACTGTTAGCATAATCGAAATTAAGATTACTACAAAAACAGTATACCAAAGAGTTACCTTCACAGTAATCGGAAAATCCCCCCAAATTTTATTTAATTTATTTTTCAAAACTCAATTATTCCTTTCTTTTCAAAAAATTCCTAATAACTAATTTATTTGAACTAATCCTCCTTTATAACATATCCAAGTCCTCTTTTTGTATAAATTATCTGTTTTCCATCTTCTATATCTATTTTTTTCCTAATATTTTTTATCAAAACGTCAATTATATTAGAATCTCCTTCATAATCAAAATCCCACACATGCTCCTTAATCTGATCTCTGCTTAAAATCCGATTTTTGCTTTGCATAAGGTATTCCAAAACTTCGTATTCTTTTCCTGTTAATTCTATCTGCTTTCCAGCTCTTGTTACTGATTTTTCTGAAGTATCTAAAATCAAATCTCCTATTACAAGCCTATTTGAACTATTTCCATACTTTCTTCTCACAACTGCCCTAATTCTTGCCAAAAGCTCATTAAAGTCAAATGGTTTTACAATATAGTCATCAGCCCCCAAGTCAAGCCCCTTTACTTTATCATCTGCACTATCCCTTGCAGTAAGTATAAGAACAGAAGTGTGATTTCCTTTATCCCTAAGTTTTTTTATAACTTCAAATCCATCTACTTTTGGCATCATAATATCCAGAATTACTAAATCATATTCACTATATTCCAGATAATCTAACGCTTCTTCCCCGTCTAGCACGCTATCTACACTATATCCATTTTTTTTTAGATACCTAGTTACAACATTATTCAAATCTACTTCATCTTCTGCCAGCAAAATTTTCATATTTAATTCTCTCCTGTATTATTTTTAGCAAATGCTAAAATCTTAAGTTTCTATTATTCTAATATATACTCAAACCTATTTAAAATTAAACTACTAAAAATTATATAAATTTAGGGTTTGAGTAAAATAGTCAT
>NZ_CALHQO010000531.1:0-3676 GCF_938036635.1 uncultured Leptotrichia sp. | reverse complement strand
AGAATTTTATAAATGCAAGTTAAGTAAAGAAATTATAAAATTCTTTAATTTGGAGGGAAAAATGACAAAAAATATGAAAACTATGGATGGTAACCAAGCTGCAGCTCACATAGCTTACGCATTTACGGAAGTTGCTGGAATTTATCCGATTACTCCGTCATCAACTATGTCAGAGCTTGTAGACCAATGGGCATCATACGGAAAGGAAAATTTATTTGGAATGCCAGTAAAGGTTGTGGAAATGCAATCAGAGGCTGGAGCTGCAGGAATTGTACACGGATCGTTGCAAACTGGGGCTTTGACCACGACGTTTACTGCTTCTCAAGGATTACTATTAAAAATACCTAATATGTATAAAATAGCCGGGGAATTGCTTCCAGGTGTAATGCACGTGGCTGCAAGGGCTATTTCTGCACAGGCGTTATCAATATTTGGAGATCATCAGGATATTTATTCTGCTAGAATGACAGGATGGACTATGCTTGCGACAAGTTCGGTTCAGGAAGTTATGGATTTGGCTGGAATTGCACATTTAACAGCAATTAAGTCGAGAGTGCCAGTAATGCATTTTTTTGATGGATTTAGGACTTCGCATGAGATAAATAAAATAGAGGTTATGGATTATGAGTTTCTTGAAAGCCTGCTTGATAAAAAAGCTGTTCAGGAATTTAGAGAAAGAGCATTAAATCCAGAAAATCCTATAACAAGGGGAACAGCTCAGAATGACGATATTTATTTTCAGGCAAGAGAAGCCCAAAATAAATTTTATGAAGCTGTACCTGATATTGTAAATGACTATATGAAAAAAATTAGCGAAAAGACAGGACGGAACTATGCACCTTTTGTTTATTATGGATCAGAAACTGCTGAAAGAGTTATTATTGCAATGGGGTCTGTAAATGAAACAATAAAGGAAGTTGTGGATTATCTGAATAAAAATGGGGAAAATGTAGGTGTACTGAATGTTCATTTGTATCGTCCTTTCTCCAGCAAGTATTTTTTTGATGCAATGCCAAAAAGCGTGAAAAAGATTGCTGTACTTGACAGGACAAAAGAGCCTGGAGCATTGGGTGAGCCATTATATATGGATGTAAAGGCACTTTATTATGGACGTGAAAATGCACCTGAAATTGTCGGTGGAAGATATGGACTGTCATCAAAGGATACAACGCCAGAACAAGTTATAGCAGTGTTCAAGAATATTGCACAAAAAGAGCCTAAAAATAATTTTACGATTGGAATTATTGACGATGTAACATTTACATCTCTTGCACTTGAAGATGAAGTGTTTACAGGAAATGAAGATGTAAAAGAATGCCTGTTCTTTGGGCTTGGTTCAGATGGAACAGTTGGAGCAAATAAAAATTCAATAAAAATTATTGGAGATAAGACAGATTTGTATGCACAGGGATATTTTGCATACGATTCCAAAAAAGCTGGAGGAGTGACAAGATCTCATTTGAGATTCAGTAAAAATCCAATTCGCTCAACTTACTTAGTTACAAGACCTAATTTTGTAGCCTGTTCGGCACCTGCATATCTTGGGAAATATGACATGATTTCTGGATTGAAAGAAGGAGGAATATTCCTCTTAAATACAATCTGGGAAAAGGAGAAATTGATTCCAAGTATTCCAAATGAGATAAAAAGGGAACTGGCTAGAAAAAAGATCAAATTTTTCATTATAAATGCTACAAAATTAGCTAAAGAAATTGGATTAGGAAATAGGACAAATACAATTATGCAATCAGCCTTTTTCTATCTTTCAGAAGTAATTCCTCACGAAGAAGCAAAGGAATACATGAAAGAGTATGCAGAAAAAAGTTACGGAAGAAAAGGACAAGATATTGTTCAACAAAACTGGAATGCTATTGACAGAGGAATTGACGGACTGGAAGAAGTTGAAGTATTGCCAGAATGGGCAGATCTTGAAGTCAATGAACAAATTATTGAAGCTGCAAAACCTGAATTTATCAAAAAAATTGCAGATCCGATTAATCTTATGAAAGGTAACGAATTGCCAGTTTCTTCAATTATAGAAAATGGAATGGTTGACGGAAGCTTCCAGCATGGAACAGCACATTATGAAAAAAGAGGAATCGCTGATGAAGTGCCGGAATGGCAGCCAGACATGTGTATCCAATGTAATCAATGTGCGTATGTATGTCCTCACGCTGTAATACGTCCGTTTCTGCTTGATGAAGAAGAAATGAAAAAGGCACCAGAAGGAATGCCTACAATAAAAGCTCTTGGTAGAGGAATGGATGGACTTGAGTATAAGATTCAGGTATCGCCTTTGGACTGTACAGGATGTAGTGCCTGTGTAGATGTTTGTCCTGCACCGCGTGGAAAAGCCATTGTTATGAAATCTACTCAGTCTCAAATTGAAAGAAATGAAATTGAATACACAGATTACTTATTTAACAATGTTTCATACAAAGATAAGATTTTAGGAAAAAATACTGTAAAAGGCTCACAATTTGCAAAACCTCTATTTGAATTTTCTGGAGCGTGTGCAGGTTGTGGAGAAACACCTTATATCAAATTGGTAACACAGTTATTTGGAGAACGTATGATTGTGGCAAATGCTACAGGATGTTCTTCAATTTATGGAGCTTCTGCACCATCTTCACCTTATACGACTGCTGAAAGTGGCTGTGGGCCTGCATGGGCTTCTTCACTATTTGAAGATAATGCTGAATATGGGTATGGAATGTTTCAGGCTGTAAATACAATTCGGTTAAGAATTTTGAAAAGAATGGAAGAAATAAAGGCGGATGTTTCAACAGAACTTTCTGATTTATTTACTTTGTTTGCAGATAACTTTTATGATGGAGACAAGACTACGGAAATACGTGATGAACTAGTAGCTTTGATGGAAAAGGAAAATTCTGAGAATCCAAATGAGAAAGTAAAAAGTAACATAACTGAAATATTGGAACTAAAACAATATCTAATCAAAAAATCTATCTGGATGTTTGGAGGAGATGGATGGGCTTACGATATTGGATTTGGCGGGCTTGATCATGTATTAGCTTCTGGAGATGATGTCAATATGCTTGTACTTGACACTGAAGTTTACTCAAATACAGGAGGACAGGCTTCAAAAGCATCAAAAGCAGGAGCAGTAGCAAAATTTTCTGCTTCTGGAAAGCCAACTAAGAAAAAGGATTTGGCTGCAATACTTATGACTTATGGAAATATCTATGTAGCAAAAGTTTCAATGGGTGCAAATCAAAATCAGACACTAAAAGCAATAAGAGAAGCAGAGTCTTATCCAGGACCATCAATAATAATTGCTTATTCACCTTGTATAGAGCATGGAATAAAAGCTGGTATGGGTAAATTCCAGACAGAAGAAAAACTTGCAACAGAAGTAGGATACTGGCCAATTTTCAGATATGATCCAAGACTTGCTGAAAAAGGGAAAAATCCACTGCAGTTAGATACACGAAATCCTGCTTGGGACAAATACGAAGATTTCCTGCTAGGAGAACGAAGATATGCAACTCTAGCCGCAGAATTTCCTGAAAAAGCCAAAGAATTGCTTGAAGCAAACTTAAAGAATGCCAAAGACAACTGGAACTACTATAAACGAATGGCAGCAATGGATTATTCAACAGAAGAATAAAATTAAATTAAAATAAAATTTATTTTTCATAAAAAGAAATTCCCC
>NZ_CALHQO010000530.1:0-1335 GCF_938036635.1 uncultured Leptotrichia sp. | reverse complement strand
CTTTTTCTTCTTTAAATTGAGATTTTTTCTTATCAGATTTTTTCTCTTCTTCTAACTCTTCTTCGAAATCATCTAATACTGCATCTAATTCCTCTTGATCAATTTCATCATCACTTACATTGAACAATTTATCTTTTAGTCTTGAGAAGAATCCTTCTTTTTTCTCAGTTTCTTCTTCATAATCTTCTTCGTCTTCATAATCAGACTCATCATATTTTTCTTCAACTACTCTAGATTTTTCTCTTTGTTCTCGTTTCTGACGTTCTAGATATGTTTTATAATCCTCAGCCTCATCATCTTCTTCATCTTCATCTTCTAAGAATTCTTCATCTTCTTTTTTATTTTTATTTTCTTTTTTTGTTTTATTAATTTTATAGGACATTTTTTTATATCCTTCATCAATTGCTTCAAATGTTATAGTAGCCATTTTATCATTATTTAATGATTTATAACCTCCGTTTCGAGTGAATTCTATTAAATTTTTTAAATCATTTTCAATAATTTTTTTATCATTTTGACAACTTGTTATTGTAAATATTAAGATTAATCCTACAATAATTGAGAATATTTTTTTCATATTTGCTTCTTCTTCCCCCTTTTTCATCAGTTTTTCTTTTTTAAGACAAATACAGCTATCACACAGACAATTAATCCAGCAACTGCAGGCTTCAACATTGACAATGCACTCTTGCCAGTTAAAAGGTAGCTGTTAAATATTTTAAGAATTGCAGTTGCTATTAAAATTAATAAAAGTAATTTCCAGTTTTTTGTCCAAGTTGAAACTATTATAAAAATAAAAAAAACTATAACAGTAAAAAGTAGGACAATTTTATCCATTGTCCATCCACTTTTCAAATAATTTGCTTCAAAATTTAAAAATTTTACAATTTCAGGATTAGTTATATTTGGCTTTGGAAACCAAAACATACTCGTAAATAGACCAAAAATAGAAATTGAAATTCCTGAAAACCTCTTTTTGTATGCACTCCAAATTATTGGAATAATAAATAATGGTCTAATATACCAGCTTAGTATATTACGGTGCCGCTGAAATGCCCACATAAAAAATATGTTATTACTAAAAAATAAATAAATTAAAATTATTGTCATAATTCCAAATAATATGCCTATAGCTATGTCAAATTTTCTTAATTTATCCATTATTCAAAATCCTTTCCAAAATATATCTTAACTCTTTCAATATTAAACTGATAAAATCAAACAATTTTAGGAATTATCATAATTTTTTATTTTCAATTTCAAATTATACTCAAACCTACTTAAAATTAAACTACTAAAAATTATATAAATTTAGGGTTTGAGTAAAATAGTCAT
>NZ_CALHQO010000529.1:0-5075 GCF_938036635.1 uncultured Leptotrichia sp. | reverse complement strand
CTGCTGTGCCTTACTAATAGTTATAAAATCTTCCTGCACCGTTGGAATATATCTTAGTGCAATCGAAACTGCATAAGAAAATTTGTACGGTACACCTATCCTGTTTAATGAAGAGGCGAATTCACTTGGATTTGTTGTAATTATAAACAGCAAAGCGACTGGAATAACTGAGAAATACTTGACAAATATATTAAACTCATAAAACAGCTGTTCTTTCGTTATCACATAATTTCCAAAAATTTTAAAAATATCATGCCTTGTTCCATAAATTTTTGTTCCTTCAAGCGGAGAAAATAAAAAAATCATAATTAAATTTAACACAAGAAAAATAGTAATTAGATAAAATACAATTTTTATTTCATTAAACTTTATCTTAGAAATTCTGAAAAGTACAAATCCTAAAAATGTCAAAGCTAAAAGAAGTCTCGTATCGTAAGTAAACATAATTGCAACAGTCCACAATATGAAACAAATCAGTTTTGTCGCTCCATTCAGTCTATGAATCACAGAATCCTTTTCGATATATTCCAGTAAAAATGTACCTGCCATCTAATCACCCGCCTTTTTCTGCTCTTTTTCATAATGCACAAATGTTCTTATAAGCTCTTCCGAATTTATCCCTGTCTTTTCTGCCACATAATGAAGTGAAGTTTCCTTCAAATTTGCCTGTTCTAACACATTCCTATCTGCCAAAATCTGTGCTGGATTTCCTAATTTTATAATTTTACCTTCATTAAAAACGTATGCCTTGTCAGTATATTCTAACATCAAATGCATATCATGCGTTATAAATAAAATTGTAATCCCTAATTCATTCAGCTGTTTCAAAAATTCCATTATTTCCCTGTAATGAAATAAATCCTGACCTGCTGTTGGCTCATCTACTATTATCATCTCAGGCTGTAACACAAGGACAGACGCTATTGTAACCCTTTTTTTCTGTCCATAGCTAAGTGCTTTTATAGGCCATTTCCTAAATGGCTTTAATTTACATATTTCCAGAATTTCAATAACTCTTTTTTCTATTTCATCTTCTAAAACTCCTCTAGTTTTTAGCCCTAATGCAACTTCATCAAAAACTGTAACTTTTGAAATCATTGCATTCGGATTTTGCAGCACAAAACCTATTTTTTCAGCTCTTTTTGTTATATTTTCATCACTTATATCCAAATTTTTATAATAAATCTTTCCTCCATCTTGCTTTTCAAATCCTGCAATAACCTTTGACAGCGTAGATTTTCCAGCTCCATTTGAACCAACTATGCTTATCATTTCACCTTTTTTTACATCTATATATATGTTTTTTAATATTTTTCTTTTCTTATTGTATGAAAATGAGATATTTTCAAGTTTTAATAATGTTTCTTCAGATTTTTCCCTTACTTTTGAAGAATTATATTTTATCCAATTTAAAATATTGTCTTTTGCTTCCAAAAAATCAATCTTCTCAATATTCGAAATACTGCTATATTTCTCAAGATTGGCATTACTGTGTTTTAGCAAGGAAATATACAAAGGCTCTCTTATGTTCATTCTACTTAACAAATTTCCAGTTAAAATATTGTCTGGTGTGTCATCAGCAACTATTCTTCCCCCATCTACAACAACAATCCTGTCAATTCCTCTATGCAGCACATCTTCAAGCCTATGCTCTATAATTATTGTAATTAGTTTTTTATTATTATGAAGTTTGTCTATCAGTTCAATAGCATATTTTCCGCTCAAAGGATCAAGATTTGCAAGCGGTTCATCGTAAAGAACAATGTTAGTATCGTCCACCATTATTCCAGCAAGTGACACTTTCTGCTTCTGTCCTCCAGATAAATCATGTGGCTTCAAGTCAAGCAGCGTTTCAATTTTTACAAATTTTGCTATTTCCTTTACCTTATCTTTCATAATCTGTGTCTTTACTTCATCATTTTCCAGAGCAAACGCTATATCTTCCGCAACAGTAAGCCCCACAAACTGTGCATCAGAATCCTGAAGAACAGTTCCCACATATTTAGAATGTTCAAATACTTCCTTACACTTTTTCCCATAAATCTCAAACTTTCCTGTTATTTCTCCCTTGTAAAAATAGGGAACAAGTCCATTTATACAATGTCCCAAAGTACTTTTTCCCGAACCTGACGGCCCTATTATAACGACTTTCTCCCCTTCATAAATTTTCAAATTTATATTATGTAATGTAGGTTCTGACTGACTTTCATACTTAAATGTAAAATTTTCAAAATTTATAGCAACTTTTTTATTTTCGTCCAAACTCTCCTCCTTTCGAGTTAAGGATATATTTTTTTAATTTAAGTAATCCAAATTGTAAATTTTTTATTTTATAAAGATTAAACAAAATACCCGCCTAATCTTCTCACAGCTACCTAAAGCTACTTTGAAAAATGCGGGTTATTTGTATTATTCCTGTTTTAAGCTTCCTTTGCTTACTATTGTTTTTGAAAATGCAAATATTAAAATTGTACCTAAAATCGCTACAACTATCATATTTCCAAGTGCCGCTGTAACTCCTTGCGCAAATGCTTTTGCCTGCGGTTCTTTATATATTGCAATATCAATAATTGGAGCTAGAACTACCCAGCTTATCAAGCTTATAATCACTTCTCCCACTATAAATTTTACAATTTTTGATCCATTAAAATTCTCGATTTTAACAATTTTTCCTAAAACTCCAGTTGCCAGTCCAAAAAATGCCGCTGCGGCAACCCAGCTGAACCACACACTTCCATATCCTGAAATATCATTAAGCGTATGCCCAATAAATCCAATCCCTAGACCAACTGCAGGTCCATATATAAATGCCATCAACGCTACAAAAGCAAATGTCACTTGTAGTGTCGTATTAGGAATTGGTGTCGGAATTGCTACAAATCTTGATAATACAATATAAATCGCTGCACCGATTCCCATTGCTACCACTTTTTTAATCGCTGTTGCTTCCATTAGTCTCACCTCTTTTAAAATTTTCAAAAGTTTAAATACATTATATACTAATATTACTTTTTTCTCAACTAAAAATAACAATACTTTTTCACAAATTTTATTAAATTGTATTTAATCTTTAAACTGAATATTTATAGATTCTTTCTCAATTTCAAGATGTATCGTTTCTACCCATGCATTTTCAAAAATCCTTTTTGAAGCCTTTGTAGAATCAAGCGACTTGTGTTTATCGGAAAAATATATTACCTTTTTTATTCCTGACTGTACAATTGCTTTTGCACATTCATTACATGGAAAATGCGTCACATAAATAGTACAGTTCTTCAATGATTTTATACTATTAAGAATAGCGTTCAGTTCAGCATGCACAACATAAGGATATTTCGTATCCAAAAATTCTCCTTCTTTATCCCAAGGCATACTATCATCAGAACTTCCCATTGGAAACCCATTATATCCAATTCCTATTATTTTCTTATCTTCATCAATAATACATGCTCCCACCTGTGTAGACGGATCTTTACTTCTCATTCCAGACAAAAACGCAATTCCCATGAAATATTCATCCCATGATAAATAATTATCTCTTTTAGACATTCTTCATACCCCGCTTTCTAAAATATCCAATATTTTTTAATTACTTCACAACCACTTTCTTCTTAACATCTGAAAACTCTATCTCCAATTTATCTTCTTTGCTAAGCTCAATTCCTCTCTTAACAATCTTCCCATTTTTTCGAGTTATTGTATAACCTTGTTTCAAAATATCACTTACTGAATATTTCGAAAGCTGTGCTTTTTTGTATTTCAGTTCCTTTTTTCGATTTTCAAAAAATTCCAGTATTATTTGATTAAGTTTGGCTGATTTTTTCTTTAAATTTTCTTTTTCACTTAAAATTATTTTTTGTAAATTAATTCTGTCAAATCTCTGTTTTCGGTAATCCAGCTGTTCTCGTGATTTTTGTACAATTCTTCTAAGTTCTCTTGATAATTTCTGTTCTTTTTCCATCAAGTCAAATTTTTTATTATCCAGAATATTTGCAAAATTCTTTATATAATAGTTATTTTTTCTGTATTCCAGCTCTTTTTTCATCATTGCAACTTTATTTAAAAGTAATTTACTCAAAAGATTCTTTTTACTTTCCAGTTCATCTGTCAATTTTTCTTTTTCAGGAATCAAGATTTCTGCTGCCTGAGTTGGTGTAGCCGCTCGTTTATCAGCAACCAAATCTGAAAGAAGATTGTCAATTTCATGTCCTACCGCTGAAATTACAGGAATCTCAGATTTATAAATGGCTTCTATCACAGCTTCCTCATTAAATGCCCACAAATCCTCAATGCTTCCTCCACCACGTCCAACAATAAGCGTATCTATTTCAAGCTGTTGCTCTTCATTCATTCTATTAAAAAACTCAATTCCTGCCGAAACTTCCCTTGCTGAGCTTTCTCCCTGAACTTTTGCTGGATAAAGGTAAATATTCACATTTGGAAACCTTTTATGCGTTGTATTTATAATATCCCTGATTGCTGCTCCTGTATCAGCTGTTATAACACCAATATTTATAGGTAATTTTGGTAATCGTTTTTTTATTTCATCAGAAAAATATCCCTTTTCAAAGTACAACTTTTTAAGCATTTCCATTTTCTCATAAAGCAGCCCTAGAGAATTACTTTTTTCAAGAAAATCCGCTACAATCTGATAACTTCCATTTGCTTCATAAAGCGTAACGCTACCCCGAATTTTTACCAAATCCCCTTCCTTTAAGTCTTCAGGCACTCCTCTATACTTATAACGAAAAATAGCACATTTTACACTTGCACTTGCATCTTTTAACGTAAAATACAGATGTCCCGAACGATAATATGTAATATTAGAAAGCTCCCCTTCAATAAAAATGTTCTTAAAAGTATTTGTCCCCTCCAAAAACATTTTAACTTCCCTATTTATATCACTTACGGAAAATACTGTCTGTTCCATAATTTCCCCCATTTCTTACATTTTTTGTTCTTTAATAATAACATATTTCATCTCTTTTCTCAACTAGTGAAAATTTCCCAAATCTTCCTAATCTTGTAAAAAATATTCTCAAAGCCTTATTTTTCAATATTTCTTCGGTTAAATT
>NZ_CALHQO010000528.1:0-1929 GCF_938036635.1 uncultured Leptotrichia sp. | reverse complement strand
CATCATCAAATTTATAAAAAGTGTAGTTTGTATTTTTTTTGTTTATAAAATAAGTTTTAAAATCCTGAATATTTTCATATAAGATTATCTCGTAATTATACCATTCATTACTTTGATTTCCCTTTAAAATTTTAATTTTATCAAAGATTTTACTATTTTTATCACTTTTTACACTTTTTTCTGCTTTCTCATCTACAATACTAATAATTTTTAATTCCCCATATATATTTTGCAAAACTTTATTTTTACCTAAATAAAATTCTTTTGAACCTTCATTCTGTAATTTCCCATTTTCCAAAAAAAGACTTTTATAAATCTGATTAATTTTTTCTCTTGAGATTTCTACATTATTTCGTTTCAGAAGTTGAATTAATTCATCTTTATGATTTATAGTCTCCTCATAAATATTAGAAAATGTAAATTTACAATTTTCTTTTTCATTAATTTCTTTTATCAGAGAATCTATTTTTTGTCTAAAAGTAGGGTTAATATTTTCGAAATCAGGAAAAATTTTATTTCGGATAAAGTTTCTTGTATAGTCATTTTTATTATTGGTATAATCAATTATGTATTTGTAATTTTTATTTTTTAAAAAAGATAAAATTTCACTTTTTTCAAAATCTAAAATTGGTCTTACTATATTTTCTCTTGTCTTCGGAATACTTTTTAATCCTGTTACTGATGTACCCCTTAAAAGACGGAAAATAAAGGTCTCTACATTATCATCCAAATTATGGCCTGTAGCAATCTTGTTATATCCTATCTTTTTTCTAATAGTCTCAATAGCCTCATATCTCAATTCCCTTGCTGCCAATTCTATTGACTTTTTATTTTTTGTTGCATACTTTTTTACATCAACACTTTCGATATAATAATTAACATTATTGGAATTTGAAAATTCATTTATAAATTTCAAGTCGTTTTCAACATCATGACGTAAGTTATGATTAATATAAACTATTGAAATCTCTATTGAAATTATATTTTTTAGTAAATTAAGAAAATGATAAAGAAAAACTGAATCAGGTCCTCCAGAAAAGGCAATAAGAATCTTGTCTTTTTCAGATATCAGCCCTTCCTTTATAACTTCCTCTAATTTTTTTGATATTTTTTTTTCAATTTTTTTTACTTTTTCCATCAATTTTATTCCTAATCTTGATTTTCAGGTTTATTTTAACTGTCCGCTTTCACGACGTTTTTTTAAATGTTCCTCATGTGTTTTTGAATAATATGTTTTTCCTTTATATGTGAAGAAAAATAAATTATCTGTCTTTTCTGCATTTAAAACTGCCTTAAAAGTTTCTATTGGTGGATTTCCAATTGGCGTTGGTGGCAACCCTTTAACTTTATATGAATTATATGGTGTATTTTGAGATTTTAACTCATTTCTTGATGCTTGTCTTCCCAATTCATATTTCAAAGTTGCATCTGATTCCAATTTCATTCCAATTTCCAATCTTTTCAAAAATATTCCTGCAACTTTTGGCTTATCTACAGCATCAGGCACTTCCGCTTCCACTATTGAAGCCATTTTTAAATTATCATAAAACTTTTGTTTATCAGGATATTTTTCAGGTGGAAATTTTTTCAAAAATTCACCTAAAATAGTTTGAATAACCTGTTTCGTTGTAACATTTTCAGAAAAAATATAAGTTTCAGGATAAAAATATCCTTCGAAATTATTATTTTCATGTGGATATGGAAAGTCCATTTCACTAAGAACTTTATTTATTTCTTCTCTGTTCCCCAGTTCTAATGCTTCCATCCTTGCAAATACTTGCTTTGAGGTAAATCCTTCGGGTATTGTCAATCTAACTCCATTAGTTTCACTGCTCTTAATTTTTTTTATAATTTCATATTTTGAAAATTTTCCATTAAATTTATAAGTTCCCACTTTTAACTTCATATTTCCGCCATTCAGCTTCAAAT
>NZ_CALHQO010000527.1:0-2342 GCF_938036635.1 uncultured Leptotrichia sp. | reverse complement strand
TTTTTTTGAAATTTTGAGCGAAAATAAAGCAGTTTCAGAAGTTGTTTCTGAAGGAATTGAGCTGTTTATTATGTTTTCTGAAATTGAATTTTCTTCAACGAACAACAATTATTATTATCGAAATAAAATGTTTGAAAAATTGGAAAAAAATTTTAAAAAATATAATTTCTCACAAAAACAAAGACTTTATTTACTTGTAAACTATGGACTTAATGTTATTTTTAATAATTTTGAGCGTTCTAAAAAGATGTATGATTTGTTTTTGGATACAATAAAGGAAGATTTAGAAAGTGCAAAAGAATTTTTAAATGACAATCTTGAAGAAAATAAATTAGAATACTCATTTTTGCTACATTTTTTTATAAGAGAAAATTTAATTAATAAAAAAGATCAGCAAAGATTATTAGCAATGTCTGAAGAGATATTAATCAGAGATTTAAAAGAACTATTTGAAGAAAAAGCCTGGAAATGGCACCCGAGTAAATTTAGAAATCTTGGATTTTTGGAAAAAGAGAATATTGATTGGGAAAGTATTACCATCGAATGTTTGGGATATAAGCCAGTAAATATTTTAGCGGAAAAGGATAAAATAATATTTTCGCTTTTTAAGTATTCTGATAAATATAAAAAAGTTTTTCAATTTCTTATAAATAGCACAAAAGAGATTAATCTATTTAAAGATATATTTTTAAGATACGATGTAATTTATGGAATATTTGGCTTAAGGGATATATTAAATGAAATGTGGAATTATGGGCTAAGATTGGATTTTATAAACAGAAAGTATTTTGAATATATTGAGAGAAAAGGTTTTGATAATAAAAATAATAAAATTTGGATGGAATTTTTGCGTGAGCATGAAAAAGAATTGTATAAAATTTTTGAAAAAGGGGTAGAATTATCAAAAGAAATCGAAAATTATGTAAATATTTTATATTTAAAAGATAATGGATTTGATTATTCAGAATTACCTAAATTACTGTTGAATGCAAATGAATATGTAGGGCATCAGATTGAAAAAATTTTAAGAAGAAGGCTTGACGCAAAAAATGAAATAGAGAAAATTGTTGAAAAACAAATTTTTCCTGCTTCACACATTGCAGAAAGATTAGTAAAATATTGGGATAATGTGGAAGCTCAAAAGGGATTAAGAAATTTAATGGATTCAAAAGAAATTTTTGAATATGCTGATAGCATCTGTCTTGAAAAACATGAGGAAAACGCAGTATTTAGTGCAGAAGTAGATTATGGAATGATAAGAATAAAGGACAGTGATAAAAAAATTCCTGCAAAATTAATGAAATTTTATATATCAGAATATATACTCGCAAAAGATATTAGAAGTATTGATGTTTGTAATAAAATTGAAGAAATAGCACAGAAAGAAGATTTGAGAAAATTTATTAAAAAGATTTTTGGCAGATGGAAAGTTCATATGTTTAATCCAAAGTATAAAAATATCTTTATACCGTTAATAAAGACTGCTAGCATTAAACAACTTGATGAAATGATAGAGATAGTCGACATGCTTGTCAGTGAGTATAATAAGATTGCAGTTGCAGCTTATGGAATAAGAGTTTTATCGTTGCGTGAAGAAGTTAAGCAAGTGGGGATATTATTAAACAGCTTCATATTAAACTATAAAGATAAAAGAATAAAAATGGCGGCTAACGAGGCATTGGAACTAATTTCACAAAAACAAGGAATGACACGTGATGAATTAAATGACATTTTAGTTCCAGATTTTAACTTTGAGATGGATAGGACAAAAATATTTACTTATGGGGATAAGAGAATAAAAATTGAGCTTGATATTGCAAAAATTCCTCAAAAAGTTATTCTTTATGATGAAAATAATAATAAAGAAATAAAATCATTTCCAAAAGTGAGTAAAAAAAGAAATATTGACAATGAAATATTGGAAGAATATAAAAGAGAATTGAAGTATATAAAAAAACAGTTGAAAGAAATATCATCAGTTCAGAGAAACAATTTATTAAAGGCATTATTTACACAAAGAAAATGGAAAGCAGAAAAATGGAAGGAAATTTTTATAAAAAATCCAATTATGCAAAAATTTGCGATATTTCTTCTTTGGAAAGAAATAGATGAGAAAAATGAAATAGTTAGTATCTTTAGATATACAGAAAATAATATTTTTGAAACAGTTGATGGGAAGGAACATACATTAAATCAAAATAATTTTGTAAATCTTGTATATTTTCCTGAATTGAAAGAAGATGAAAGGGAATATTGGAAAAATTATTTTAATAATAAAAAACGACTTCAGATTACTCCAAAGTCGTTACTTTTCGTTGGTTGCGGGGACAGGACTTGAACCT
>NZ_CALHQO010000526.1:0-1190 GCF_938036635.1 uncultured Leptotrichia sp. | reverse complement strand
CCAGTGACCCCCTGCTTGTAAGGCAGGTGCTCTCCCAACTGAGCTATGCGACCACACTTATATTACTCAATAAGTATAGCATATCTTTTTCAATTTTTCAACTATTTTTTTCCTAAAAAAATTTTTTTTCATAACGAAGAATCCTACCAGTAAATTTCCCTTCCATATTTTCCAAAGGCAGACAGTATTCTCCCTTCATCATTTGTCTTAATCTGATAAAATTCCACCCTTTTTTTAAATGTTCTGTTCACTTCCTTTACAAGTTCCCTAAAATCTAGCCTGTTGCTAGCCGTAAAGTAAAATATAAGCTTGCTTTCGTCAAATGTGTACTCTCCGATAACAAGATTCATCTCAGGAAGCAGCTCCTTTACAATCTTTTTGCATTTAAAATAGGCCTCATCCGCTTTTTTATCCAGTTCCAGCAGTTTCTGAACTTCCTTGCTTGACAGCTTTCTTTTAACTTCCCTGATTTTGAGGTCATCCTGTTCGCCATTTTCTTTATTCAAGGCAATTCCCAAAACTATTCCAATCTGCTCTCCACGGATTGTGTCAACTAGAACATGATCCCCTTTTTTATAATTTTCAGCATCGTTTATCATAAACGGATAAACTTTTTTTGTCTTTCTGAATTTAATATTTATTATCTTCACAATATTCCACCTTCTAAAAAACTAAAATATCCCTTCTCACTTATTATAAGATGATCCAGAAGCCTTATTTCAAGACTTTCAAAAACCTCTTTCACTTTTTTTGTCAATCTAATATCAGAATCTGACGGCCTTAACGAGCCTGCTGGATGATTATGAACCAGAATTACAGATTTTGCATTGTATTCTAAAATTTTCTTTATCAGTTCACGAATGTAGACCGTACTTCTGTCAATTGTTCCACGAAACAGCTCCTCTTCCTTCAGAAGTTCATTCTGAGTATTTAAAAACAGCACCTTAAATACTTCAATATCCCTTTTTAGCAACGAATATTCCAAGTAGTTCATAAGCTTTACATTACTAGATAGTGTAATTTTCTTATTATGCACTTTTTTATAAAGCCCATTTTCAATTATCTCAAACAGAAGTTTTAAAAACACTATCGTTCTTTCAGTAATATACTTATTTTTTCGTAATTCTTCCTCAGGCTGCTTCAAAAGTGTATACAAATCTCCGTATTTTTTTAACAAATTCTTAGCAATT
>NZ_CALHQO010000525.1:0-1190 GCF_938036635.1 uncultured Leptotrichia sp. | reverse complement strand
ATTCTGTCTGCAATTTAATAAATTCAGAAATTCTATCGTAACCTGTTTTTGTTTCATTTTGTTTTATCAATTTTTTATATTTTCTATTTTTTTTGAAAACAATATTCAATTTTTCCAATTTTTTTCTAATATTATCATCTTTTTTCTCAGATGAACTACTTTCATAATATTGCAATAATTTTTTCTTTATTATTTCATTCAAATCATTATTTTTATCATTGTCAATAAAAAATGTATCAATATATATTGCCGTATATTCAGGACAAACCTTCATTCCATTATTCCAACACATTGAAACACCTTCAATAAACCCTTCAATGTAATCCCTATTCTTCATTGTGATAATTCCTTTTCAAAATTATGATTTTTTATAAATATTTGTCAAATCGTCAAAAACAACTTTTTCATAAATCTCAGCATCAGTTATAAACACATATCCATCAAAAAGTACTTCATCGTAAGCCCACACACTAAATTGACTAATAGAATATGGCATTATTTCATCAATTGTTAAATTTTGGAAGAAAAAGTTTTCTGTAATAATTCCATTTCTAGCATTTTCTACATCGTATTTAGTTAAGCTATTTCCCAATTTTTGAATAACCTTCTCCAATGGAACAGACAATTTATTCTCTTTTAAGCGACTGTTTGCCATACCTAAATATTTTTTTACAATGCTATTTTTTATTTTGACATCCCATTCTTCTACATTATCAAGAATAAGAGACATCTGTTTTTCCAGTTCCTTATTATAAATTTCAGCTTCTTCCATTGATACGTACACTTTTTTCCCAAGCCAGTCAACTTCAAAATCCTCAATATCGCCATTATCATTTACATTAAACGCTATCTTCATTTTCCCTCATTTCTATTTTTACCTAAAATGAATCCCAGAAAATGTCATCTCCATTTTCTTCAATATATTTATAAATTTTTTCTTCATTCTCAATCAAATCCTCAACTATTTCAGCCACTTTCTGTATTTTTTCCCAGTTTTCCTTAGTATTTCCAAAATAGCGTCCGACATATCCCCCAGCTTCAGGATCAGAATCATAGTCTTCATAAAGTTCTGGATAATTATTCTCCAAATAACTTTCAATTAAAGCCGCCCATCCATGGCCATTTAAATAAGCTTCTTCATTAATTTCAGATACTTTTTCAAAAATTTCATCAAATTTTTTATCATTATT
>NZ_CALHQO010000524.1:0-1102 GCF_938036635.1 uncultured Leptotrichia sp. | reverse complement strand
TGAATATTTAGATTTTGTATCGGGAATATCAGTAAACTGTCTGGGGCATGCAAGTCCAGTAATTATAAATGCTTTGACTGAACAAAGTAAAAAATTGATACATATTTCAAATCTTTATTACAGCGAGCCTCAATTAGAACTGGCAAAAAAACTTACAGAAAACAGTGCGATGGAGAAAGTATTTTTTACTAACAGCGGAACAGAAGCAATTGAACTGGCAATAAAAATTGCTCATAAATATGGAAATAATTTATCGTATGATGAAAATGGAAATAAAATTATTGACAAAACTGAAATAATTTATATGAAAAATTCATTTCATGGACGTTCCACAGGGGCATTGGCAGTAACAGGACAGCCTAAATATCAGAAACCTTTTGAGCCTTTGATTTCCAATGTTGCACAATGTAATTTTAATGATGTGAAAGATTTGAAGGCAAAAGTGAGTGAGAAAACAGCAGCCATAATTTTGGAGCCGATTCAAGGGGAAAGTGGGCTGGAAAGTGCAACGCCTGAATTTATGCAGGCAATAAAGGAACTGAGTGAAAAATATAACGCACTTGTGATTTTTGATGAAATTCAATGCGGAATGGGAAGAACTGGAAAATTGTTTGCTTATGAAAATTTTGAGATTATTCCAGATATTGTCACTGTGGCAAAGTCGCTTGGTGGCGGTGTTCCAATTGGAGCAACTCTTACAAAGGGCAAGGCAAACGATGTTTTAGAGCCTGGAGATCATGGTTCAACTTATGGAGGAAATCCGCTAGTCTGTGCTGTTGCAAATGCTGTTTTGCATGAATTGATTGACAATAAACTGGTTGAAAAGGATGTTGTGGAAAAAGGGCAGTATTCTCTTAAAAAATTGGAAGAATTGAAGGGGAAATATAATTTTATTGAGGAAATTCGTGGGAAAGGTCTGCTTTTGGGAATAAAATTTGATGAAAGCAGAGTCTTGGGAAAAGATGTTGTTTTAAAAGCATTGGAAAATGGTCTGCTGTTAGTTGGAGCTGGAAATAACGTTGTAAGATTTTTTCCGCCATTTAATGTGAGCAAGGAAGAAATTGATGAGGCAATTTTAATTTTGGAAAAAGTTTTAAAAATA
>NZ_CALHQO010000523.1:0-3534 GCF_938036635.1 uncultured Leptotrichia sp. | reverse complement strand
AATAATCACTCCGTTCTTTTTTATACTCAAACTATTTTTTTATTCATATTTTTTATATCTACTTTTTGATAATACTCAAGACAATCAATTAAATGTTGAGATTTTGTGTATCTATGAATACCTAAATGTATTAATCCGAATCCTTCAAATTCTTTTTTCTTTCCACTATAAGTTCCATAATAATTTCTATTTTCATCAAAAAGATAACTTCGCTTACGACTTCCAACAACTATTATATTAGAATCAATTAATTTTAAAAATTCTTCAATAGACAGTTCTTTATGAGTTATACCGTATTTTTCAGTTAGTTCTTCATCATTTAAGTAAACACGCTCGCATTCATTTACTTCTTTTTGTAAAAATTCATCAAAATAAGTTCCGATTATTACTGGTTTATGAAATTTCATACCATTTACCATTTTACTTACTTTTTCTCCAGTTTTAGCCTTAATAAAGTCTTCAAAAAAATCACCAATATCACTATCTTTAAGCCAATCATATAAAATTTCTAGTTTTTCATTTGCATTTTCAGTTGAATCATCTAAATTAGTTAGATCACCTTCAATTAACTGAAATCTATGTTTGCAATATTGCATTCTTCTACCTGCAGGACAACCACAACCACTGTGTATATCCCTAGAGTTTTCCTCTTTCCAAAAAGCAACTCTATAAGGTTTTTTTCCAGATCCTTTTACGTAAAATACTAAAACTGTTTCATTGTTTTTTTCCACAAAAATTATTCTCCATTCTATAAATATTTTTCTAATTCTTTTAATAACTTTTTATCCAACTCTGTTAAATTAAGTTTATAAATATCCTTATTGTTAAATATTAAAGTTGCAGCAAATTCGTTTGCTTCTTGTTCAACTTGGCTTGTTTCGGACAGAAGTTTTTCACTTTCATAAATATAGATACAGCTTCATTGAATGATTGCTGTCCGTGTCCTAGTTCGTGGCTACATACTATTCGTTTGGATAAGTAGGGAAGTTTGATGTTGATGAAAATTGTTTTTTCATTTCCAATACAGGTGTATAGGCCTAGCCAAGATGAAAAATCGGAATAGATAATTTTTATTCCTTGATGTTCTGCAATTTTAAAAGGATTATCAGTTCCATATTTTTCAATTAAAGTTTTTGCCAACTTTTTAAAATTTGTTTTGTGCATAAAATCCTATTTTTTGTTTTCTCTCTGCTTTATTAATATGTCTATAACAGCACGTTTAAATACAGCCATATCGTGTTCATCATCAACATCATTGAAAAATAGTTGCTTATTTACTCCAGTAACTTTTTCAAATTCTGCAAGTTCTTCTGGAGTTAAGACTGATGTGTCTACAAAATATGGATCAACTTCTTTTTTTATTGCATCACGTTCCATTGGAACATCATATCCCATTAACCAAGGTTCTGAAACGTTTAAAATTTTTGATAACTCACCAATCGCATTTTGCCTAGGTGTTATTTTTCCACTAATATATTGACTTAATGCAGATTTTTTTATATTAGTTTTTTCAACTATATCTGTTTGAGTTAATCCTCTTAAGTTCATTGCTTGTTTTATTCTGATATGGCAATCAACCTTTTTACTCATTTTTTGAATCCTCTCTAAAATTTGATAATATATTATACCTTAGAGTTCATAAAAAATCAACTTTTTAATAAAAAAGTTTATTTAAACTGAAAAAAAGTATTGACAAGTTAAAAATTGTGTGGTATTATTAGTTTAGTTAAAATAAACAAATGTTTGGAGGTGATTTATGAGAAATTATTCTATGTTAAGGGGTAAAATAAAAGAAAAACTAAAAAATGAGTATGTTTTGGCTAAAAAAATGAAGTGTTCAAAAGCAACATTGAGTAAAAAATTAAATAACGAAGTAGATTTTACTCAAAATGAAATTGAAAACATTTGTAAAATTTTAGAAATAGATAGAATGGAAATAACATCTTATTTTTTTACCCCTTTAGTTTAGTTAAAATAAACATAAAGAAGGGAGTGAGAGGATGGAAAATGAGAAAAGATTAATAGAGAAATGTTATGAAGAAGTAGAAAAATATTTGAATGGAGAATATCACAAAGAAAAAAGAATTGATTCTTACAAGTTTCCGTTTAATAAAATATCAAGAATAATGAATATTTTGGCTACTTTAAGATTATCAAAATATAGAGATAAAATAACAGAAGAAAAATTAATCAATAAAATATACGAAGTCTTGATAGTGAAGATAGATGAAAATGATTTTGAAATGATACAAAGATGTGCAAATTTATTAAATTTATTTTTGTATAAAGATGAACACCTTTGTATATAACCAAATTATCTAAAATATTTAGAAAGTCCAGCTCTGTTTACAATATCTTGATTTGTACCATAGCAGATCATACCTAAATAATTAAAGGAAACGTGTCCCATATCTGTATCTGATATGGAAATTATATCTCCAATTTCTAGTTCTTCGGAAGTTTCCAGTATGAGATATTCACCAGATTTTATTTCAAGAGCTTTAAAATCACTATATGGAGATACAAGAACTACTTTAAGTTTCAATTTAAACACCTCCTTTCTGTTTAATTTTGTTTGGCGATAATATTATAGCATAAAGAGGTTAATTTAGAAAAAAGAAGGGAGTGAGAGGATGGGAGAAGAAACTCAAACAACTGAATTAGAAAAGTTAGGATTTGAATTAGTAGAAAGAAATTCAGATGATTGTAAAAAAGTTGTAGAGGAGGTTATGGAAGTCTTTGAAAAGCATCATGTAGGTTATAAAGAAATGGATTATTTTTTAGAACTGATTCGGGAATTAATGGAACTATCATTTAGTCTGTAAAGTGTGTGCGATTTGAAAATTTAATTAATGTCTATATATTAAATCTGTATCTTATTTTATGCTTAGGTTTTCTATGTGGTTTAGTGTTTTGAATTTGTGTTTCTGCTGTTTTTGATAGTTCAATTAATTTTTCTTTGGCTTTAGCTTGAGCGTCTTCCAAACTATCAGCTTCAACCAAAATCGAAAATTTATCACTTTTGGCTTTAATAATATATTTATTATTTACAAAACCTTGAAAATCATAATCTATCAAAGTAGTACCTCCTTAATAATCGCACACGTAAAAATTATAACATAGAAATATCAAATTTTGAAAGAATGGAGTGAGAGGATGGGAAAAACGAGGTTTAGTCAAAAATCAAAGAAATGTAAATTAATAAAAGAAATGTTTAAACAAATATTACAAAAAAATGATGTTACTTTAGAGGAATTTGAAAGAATTTCTAGTTGGATAAAAATGGAATTTAAAGAAGAAGCGACATTTAAAAAAGAGCAATATTCAAAATCTGAAATTGCTCTAAATGGTCAATTTTATTGTGGTTCAAATCTACGACCAAGTGGGAAAAAACCTAAAAAACCAGGAATTTAATTAATAATTTAATTTTTTTGGAAAGGAGGTATTTTAATGAGAGTACATCTTCCTGCACAAGGAGAAATAGAAACTGAAAAAGTTGTAGCTGGAATGGAAGCGTTAAAAGGACTTACAGAA
>NZ_CALHQO010000522.1:0-7453 GCF_938036635.1 uncultured Leptotrichia sp. | reverse complement strand
TAAATTTCCAGTATCCATCCAAATTGCAGAATAGATAATAGCTAATTAAGGATTGGATAACTCCCGCATGAGCTATGATAAGTATTCTTTTGTTTTGATAATCTTTCTTTATTTTCTCAATTTTTTTCACAATTCGTTTTTGCAAATCAGAAAGGCTTTCTCCACCTTCTGCCTTAAAATTTCTCCAGTTATTTTTCATTTCATTGATATAATGTGGGAACTCTTTTTCAATCTCTTTGTAAGTTTTCCCTTCGAGTATCCCAAAATTCAGTTCTCTTAGGTTTTCAGAAAAATGCTGTTTTATATTTTTATCAATTTCCAAAAGTTCTAAACTTTCTCTACATCGATTTAAGTCACTTGAAAATATTATATCTATTTTCTCATTCAATTCTTCAAGCTTTTTTTTAGTATTTTTTAACTGATTTATTCCTGTTGTATTCAAGCTTGGATTTAGATGTCCGTAATACAAATGTTTCTTATTATAGTCAGTTTCACCGTGTCTTATAAATAATATTTCTGTCATTTTATTCTCCTCTTTGGTTATCTTTATTTTTACTGCATTTTATTTAGCTACCGTAAAACAATCCCTAAAAATAGTACTAATATTGATGTTAATTCAAGAGAAGCTCCCATTGTATCGCCAGTTATCCCGCCAATCTTTTTTCGTACATTAAACATAAACAGAATTATAAATAGAAGTGCGATAAATAAAGCAATGCCGCCTTTTGTTCCAATTATAAGAAATACTAGAGCATTTGTCAAAATAATTGAAAAAATCACTTCAAAAATACCATTTTCAGAAATTATGGCATTACTCATTCCAGATTTTCTAGCATAGTCAGAAAGACCAGCATTTACTGATGTTGAAAGTCTTGCAATGATTGGAAAAATTATTAGGTATTTCGGGTTTATTGTGATAATTTCAGAAATTATAGTAATTTTTGTAATGAAATATAAAATTAATACAACTGTTCCATTTGTACCAATTCTTGAATCTTTCATAATTTCCAGCATTTTTTCTTTCTTAGCATAGCTAAAAAGCCCATCAAAAGTATCAGCAAGTCCATCAATGTGGATTATTCCAACAGCTAAAATTTCTATAATTATAATAAGTACAGCAATTATCACTTTATTATAAAAAATATTTTTTAGATAGACTGTAATTAAAAAATTTGAAAAATATAAAATTAAGCCAATGATTAAGCCAACCAATGGAAAAAATTTAATTGACTTTCCTAATTTTTTCTCACTATACTCTACTTTTATTGGTATCGGAATACGTGTCATAAATTGAATTAAGATAATGAATTGTTCAAAAAAATTTTTTATGTATTTCATAACAAAGCTCCCTGTATTTTATTTTTAGAAATTTTTCTATATTTTATCATTTTTGTAAAAAAAAATCACGTTATTTCTATATTTTTAGTGAAAAAAATATTATGTTATAAATCGCTTGTTTTTCTACTTATAATATGTTATCCTATTGTCATCAGAAAAAAGTGAAAGGAGCATTAAAATATGTGGTTTCCATTATTTATAAACTTGGAAAATAAAAAAGTTCTTGTTATTGGAGGTGGAAAAGTTGCACTAAAAAAAATCAAAAAAGTTTTAGAGTACGGAGCTGATGTTACTGTTGTTACTGATAACATTAAAGAGCAAAGTATATTAGAACTAAAAAATTTAAAAATAGAAGATAACAAGAAAATCGAAAACAATAAAGATGAAATTGAAAAACTTGTAAAAGATTTCTTTCTAGTTATTTCAGCTACAGATGATGAACAGCTGAATGAAAATATAGCACAAGTTTGTGATTCTAAAGAGATACTAATTAACAACGCATCTTCAAAAACTAAAATGAACGCAATGTTTGGAGGAATTGTAAAAAACAGCGAATTTCAAATTGCAATTTCTACGAGCGGTAAAAACTGCAAACGTTCACGTGCTATGAAAAGTGAAATTCAAAAAGTTCTTGACAAAATAGAAAAATAAATGTTCAAACTTTAAATAACGAAATGAAAAAAGGTGAAACAAAAATGTTTAAAAGACATAGAAAATTACGAAAAAATGAAGTGATAAGAAATCTTGTAAAAGATGTTTATGTCTCAAAGGAAGATTTGATTTATCCAATTTTTATTGAAGAGGGAGAAAATATCAAGAACGAAATCCCTTCAATGCCAGGAATTTTTAGATACTCTATTGACAGGCTTTCTGAAGAACTGGATGAACTGGTAAAATTGGGAATAAATTCGATTTTGCTTTTTGGAATTCCTAAAAAAAAGGATGCCTGTGCAACAGAAGCTTACAATGAAAATGGTATTATTCAGAATGCAGTTCGATTTATAAAGGAAAAATACGACAATTTTCTTGTAATCTGTGATATTTGCTGCTGTGAATATACAAGTCATGGCCATTGTGGTATTCTTGATGAAAATGGTTATGTAAAAAATGATGAAACTTTAGAAGTTCTTGGAAAAACAGCACTCTCCTACGCAAAGGCTGGAGCAGATATTGTAGCACCTTCAGACATGATGGATGGACGTGTGGAAAAAATTTCCAATGTTTTAGCTCAAAATAATTTTGAAAATATTCCAATAATGGCTTATTCAGTAAAATATTCGTCAGCATTTTATGGACCTTTTAGAGATGCAGCAGATTCAGCTCCTCAATTTGGAGATAGAAGGTCTTACCAAATGAATTTTCAATATTCAAAAGATGCGATAGACGAAGTTGCTGAAGATTTACGTCAAGGAGCGGATATTATAATTGTGAAGCCTGCAATGGCATATCTCGACGTTATAAAAAAGGTAAGTGATAAATTTGAAATCCCAATTGTAGCTTACAGCGTTTCGGGAGAATATTCAATGGTAAAAGCTGCAGCTGAAAATGGATGGATTGATGAAATGAAAATTGTCATGGAACAGATGTATGCGATGAAAAGAGCTGGAGCAAACGCTATCATTACTTATTATGCAAAGGAAATTGCAAAATATTTAGAAAATAAATAAAAAATAACAAGAAAGAGAAAAAATATGAAAATAGTTATAGCAGGAGCTGGTGTCGTTGGTGAATCGCTTTGTAGCGAACTTTCAGCTGAAGGTAACGATGTCATTTTAATTGAGAAAGAAGAAAAAGTATTAAATAAGCTTGTAGAAACTTACGATATAACTGGGCTTGTAGGAAACGGAGAGTCTTACGATACTTTACTTGAAGCTGGTGCAGACAGTGCGGATATTTTTATTGCTGCAACAGAATCAGATGAGCTAAATATAATCTCTTCAATAATAGCAAAAAAAATTGGTTCAAAATTTACTATAGCAAGAGTAAGAAATCCTGAATACAGTTCAAATATGCAATTTGTAAGGGAAGGACTTGGAATTTCCCTTATGATAAATCCCGAAATGGAAACTGCCAAAAGTATTGCAAATAAACTGATGTTTCCAGTTGCATTAAGTGTAGAAAACTTTTTTGGACAAAAAGCCAGTTTTATTTCAATAAAAGTTGAAAAAAATAGTTTTCTGAACGGGACACAGTTAAAAAATCTTGAATTTAGCACAAAAGACAAGGTTATTATCTGCACTGTCAGAAGAGATGAAAATGTCTTTATTCCAACTGGAGATTTTACTATCCTGGAAGGAGATATTGTCTATGTTGCAGGTTCTATGGAAGCAGTTCATAAATTTTATGATAGAATTGAACAAAGCAACTTAAAAATCGGATCTACACTGCTTATCGGCGGTGGTACAATTTCTCATTATTTAATTGGAAAACTTATTGAAAACAAAAACAAGGTAAAAGTCATAGAAAATGATAGAACACGTGCAGAAAAACTGAGTGAAGCTTATCCAAAAGCAATTGTAATAAAAGGAGATGAAGCGGATCAAGAATTCTTAGTACAAGAAGGAATAAATAACTATGATGCAACTGTAATTCTTACAGATAGTGATGAAGAAAATGTTGTTATTTCAATGTTTGTAAACTCCATAACAAATTCTAAGTTAATTACAAAAATGAACAGAACATTGCTACTTCCTATACTTGAAAACAATACTAGAACATCAACGGTTGTGCCCAAAAAAGTTATTTCTGACATGATAATAAGAGTTGTAAGATCAAAAACAGATATGCGAGGATCCACAATGAGTTTTTTATACAGGCTAGAAAACCAGGTGGAATTTATTACTTTCGAAATCAATGAAAATAGTGCTGCTGTTAATGTTCCGCTAAAAGATTTAAAATTAAAAAAAGGAATATTGATTGTAAGTATATTACGGGATAATAAAATGATTTTTCCGGGAGGAAATGATGCTATCAAAAACAATGACAGCGTAATGATTGTAGCAATAGCATCTTCTATCGAAGATTTTGACAATATTTTAGAATAAAACTGTAAAATTTAAATATATTCGTATCTAAAATTTAAGTCCAAATTTACTTAAATAAAAAAAATCGAGTATATTAATTTAAGGAGTAAAAATGAATAAAAGAATGATAGGTTTTATAACTGGAAAAATACTTATACTTGAAGCTGGATTAATGGTATTGCCTTTAATCATAAGTTTTTTGTACAATGAAACTGCAAAATATAAAATTGCTTATGGTTCTGTAATACTTCTTCTTCTAGCAATAGGTTTTCTTCTCTCTATGAAACTTCCTGAAGATGAACGGATTCAAGGTAGGGAAGGCTATATAATAGTTTCTTTATCTTGGATTTTGATGTCTATTTTTGGTGCATTGCCATTTGTATTTACAAAGGAAATCCCTTCTTTTATAGATGCATTTTTTGAAATTGTAAGCGGTTTTACAACAACTGGATCTAGCATAATACCAGATCTTAGCAAAATTAGCCATTCTAATTTATTTTGGCGAAGTTTTACCCATTTTGTTGGTGGAATGGGAGTTCTAGTTCTAGCACTTGCAATTTTTCCAAGTTCTGCAACATCAGTTCATGTTATGAAAGCTGAAGTTCCTGGTCCAACATTTGGAAAATTAGTTTCAAAACTATCAACAACAGCCAGAATGCTTTATAAAATTTATATTGTTATGACAATCGTTCTTATAATTTTATTAATGTTTGGCGGACTTAATCTATTTGAGTCTACTCTTCTTGCATTTGGTACCGCAGGAACAGGAGGATTTGGAGTAAGAAATGGTAGCATTTTACCATACAATAACCCTTATGTCGAAATAATACTTGGAATTGGAATGATAGTATTTGGAGTAAACTTTAATATTTATTATTTTATTTTAATCGGAAAAATAAAAGACATCTTTAAAAATGAAGAATTAAAATATTATTTACTAATAGTTTTTGGAGCAATTATGCTAATAGTTTTCAATATATATCAGACATACGGCTCCATATGGAACTGTATAAGAGATGTATTTTTCTCAGTTTCCTCAGTCATTACAACAACTGGATATTCTACAGCTGATTTTGGAAAATGGCCGTTATTTTCACAAGTTATCTTGCTTATCCTAATGTTTTTTGGAGCATGTGCAGGCTCTACAGCTGGAGGTCTGAAAATATCAAGAGTTGTATTAATGGTAAAAATCTATTTTGCTGAAATTGTCCAAATGATAAGTCCAAATCGTGTAGTTACAGTAAAATATGATGATAAGCCAGTAAATTCAGCTATGCAAAAAAGTATTGCAGTATATTTTTTAGTCTATTCACTAGTTTTTGGAGGAATTCTTCTAATGATTTCCTACTCAACAGATGACTTTATGACTGCTTTTAGTGCTGTTGCCGCCACATTTAATAATATCGGCCCTGGATTAGGAAAAGTAGGTCCTGCATTCAGTTTTGCTGAATTAAACAATTTCTCAAAAGTAATCCTTAGTTTTGGAATGCTTGCAGGAAGGCTGGAAATTTTTCCAATGTTAATATTATTTTCTCCAACAACATGGAAATTAAAATAAAAAAAGAAAGCTAGATGATTTTTAAAATAATGTTTTTAAAGAGACTGTATCACAATGGTTCATTACAATAGACAATTGGTGAAGATGTATTTACAGGAATCAACAGTATGACACATAAATATTTAATTTTAGATGAAATATTCCATACAAAATTAAAAAAAGAATTAAGGACAGTAAAACTTACAGTTAGCTGTTCTTTTTTCTATTTTATTAAATTTAATTATACAGCATACTTAAAAAATAATTTTGAATTCATTACAAAAATAAAAGCATTTTTTATAAAAATGTGATATAATTCTAAAAGATATAAATTCAGAAAAAGGAAAGATTAAAAATGAATAAACTAAACTGGAAAAGAATTTATGAAAAAGCAGAAGAAACTGATGGATTTAGAGTGTTTGTAGACAGGCTGTGGGCAAGGGGAATAAAAAAGGAAGATGCTAAAATTGATTACTGGGCTAAGGAAATTACACCTACAAAGGAGCTTAGGGAAGATTACCATAAAGGAAAAATTAATTTTGAGACATTTGCAGCAGGATATCTGAATGAATTAGAAAAAAATCCTGATTTTGATAAATTTTTAAAAATAATAAAATCTGAACTTCTTTCAAAAAATGTTACAATGCTTTTTGCAAGCAAGACTCCTGAAATTAGTCATATTCCAATTTTGAAAAAGTATTTGGAAAATAAATTATAAAAATAGGAGAAAAATATGATTGCGACATTATGTTATCTTGAAAAGGATAATCAATATTTGATGTTATATAGAAATAAAAAAGAAATTGATATAAATAAGGGAAAATGGATTGGCGTTGGCGGAAAAATGGAAAAGGGTGAAACGCCTGAGCAATGCTTAATACGTGAAGTCTGGGAAGAAACAGGATACACGCTAAATAGTTATGAATATCGTGGAATTGTAATTTTTAATTATAATGAAGACGACCCCTTGTTTATGTATGTTTACACAAGCTCTAATTTTTCCGGTATAGAAAAGGAGTGTAATGAAGGCGATTTGAAATGGATTCCAAAAGATGAAATTTTAGATTTAAAATTGTGGGAAGGCGATAAAATATTTTTGAAATTATTGTTTGAAAATTCCCCATTCTTTTATTTAACTCTAAATTATGAAAATGATAATGTTGTTAGTTCAAAGCTGGAATTTAAGGAAAAATATAGTTGTTTTGAAGTTTTTGTGCCAGAAAATTATGTGGAAAAAATTGTGGAAAACTTGCAAAAATATTCACTTTTGACAGAAGGATTCTATGCAGATGTGTATTCTACAGCTGATGCGGTTGGGCATTGGAAAACTCTGGAAGGCGGAAGTCCTTTTGATGGAGAAATTGGAAAATCAAGTGTAGCCAATGAAAAAATAATGAGATTTAGAGTAAAAAGAGATTTTGAAGAACTGGCGTATTATTTAGTAAAAGAATCTCATCCTTATGAAACAGCGGTAATTAATGTGTTTAGGATGGAAGTTTAGAAAATTTTAGGAAGGTCGTAAAAATATGAAAAAGAATTTTATTAAAATATTTTT
>NZ_CALHQO010000521.1:0-3294 GCF_938036635.1 uncultured Leptotrichia sp. | reverse complement strand
AATATAACCAAAAATTGTACAAAAATTTTTATGAAAATATTAATAAAAATCAAGATGAATTTTTTGAATTTTTGGTATTTGAAAAATATCTCGAAATTTTAGGTAAAACGAATTTGTACGAATTTTTAGCTTCTGAAGGACTGGATATAAAGACGTTGACTCAAAAACAAATTGATGAAAAAAGGAAAAATCTGATAAAGTTTGATAACGAAACTTCTGCCAAGAAAAAATTATACAGTGCATGTGAAATAATATTAAAAAATGAAGATAAATTAAAGAAATATGATGAATACTTAAAATATCTCCAGTACTTAAAAGTATTAAAAATACTTGATAGAGCGGAACAAATTTACAATTTGACAGATGATAAAATTCCATCTGAAGAATTTATTAATGAAATACAGAAAATTGTGGAAAACAAGGAAGAAGCAAAAAGTATTTTTATAGGATTTTGCAAGGAGAAAAAGATACCGTATACTGTCTATAAAAAATCAAGCGGAATGAAAGAATATAAGCAAAATGATAACTCAAGAGAGAAAACAGAAAAAGAAGATAGATATGCCGAAAAATCTGAAAATCTATGTATAGAAGCATTAAGAGCGATAAAGGCATCCAGATTTGAAGAAGCTCAAAAATACTTAAATGATGCAAAGTTATACTGGCCTGAAAATGATTCAATCGAAGTTCTTGAGGAAAAGCTGCAGGAAATAAGGCAGGTATGGATTGAAAACAAGAAAACAGAAAAAGAATCATTAAAAAAACGAAAAGTAGTGTATCCAATTAAGAAAAAAACAACAAATGGACAAAGTCAGAATATAATTATTTTTATAATTATTGCAATAATGTTTTGTGCAATAATTTATTTGATTATGTTAAATACGGAAACGTCTCAAAGTACGGCAGTAGATGATGGAAATATAGTTCTGGATGGAAAAGCGGAGAAACCAATCTCACTTGACAAAAATACGAGTTTTTATGTTACTGATAATAATTTATACTACAACACTAAAAAAGATGAATACTTGGAAAAGGCAGGTATAAAGGGAAGCAGTAGTTCAGGAGATTATGACTTTTTAGTTATCGAAAAGTTTCCTAAAAAAAGATATGACATTCTTTTGAAAAAAGGAGTTAAGGACAGGATATTCAAATTTAGATGCGATGCTAAAATAAAAGCAGCGGGAACTACTTTATTTGTTGAGAATCCTGAAGACATAATGATTTACAAGGACAAAAAACAGATGGAAGAAGATAAACAGCTTAAAAGTAATGGAGGGTGCTTTACAAAATTTAGAAGTGATATTGAAAGTAAAAATTAGTGAATAAAATAAGATTTAAATTAAAATGTTTTATATATATAAAAGGTTATTATATGGTATTCCACATTTTTTTATGGTATAATATTTACAAGGAAAGGGAAGTGAAAATATGAAATTAGGAGATAATGTAGATATAATAGCACCATTAAATGTAAAAACAGCCGATTCGGAAACAGGTTATCTTTTGTTAAATCCGACGCTTGTAAATAATGGTAAGATAGAAAGCTTCGAAAATGCGGAAGTTCCTGAAAGATATAAAAATGGAAAAAATAAAATAAATGAAAAATACTTTGTAAAAAAGAACGATGTGCTGTTTCAGGCAAAAGGGAGTAAAATAGAAGTTGTATATGTTGATAAGGAATATGAAAATGTACTTCCTGCAACACTTTACTTCATCTTGCGGGCAAATGACAAAATAAATCCTAAATATTTGCAATGGCTTTTAAAGACAGAACTGCTGCTACTTTATTTTGAAAAGAAATATAAAACTATGAGTGCTGTCAGAGCTGTAAATAAGACTGATATTGTTGAGCTTGATATAGACTTGCCGGATAGAGAAGAACAGGACAGAATGGTTGAAATAATAACAAGTTTTGAAAAAGAGGAAGAAAATACAAGAGAATATCTGAAAATAAAGAAAAAATATATCGAAGAAAAAATTCTAGCGAAAAATAAGGTGATAATAAATGAAGAATAAATTCTTTGAACTTGTAACAGATGAGTTGGAAAACAATAAAAATCAGAAAAAATTACAGATTTTGAAAATGTCTCTACTTTTATATATTATTTGTGTAAGCAAGGTTGTTTACGAAGAATTGGAAGATTTAAGAGACGATAATTATTTATTTCTGGAATACTTAAATAATTTGGGATTTGAATATGACTTGAATGGCACGTATTTGGAAAATATGCAAAATTTATCAAGTAGAATACCTATATTTAATGAGATATATGACTTTATAGAAGAACATCCAGATAAACAGGTATTTATTGAAAGCTTGTCAGAAATGGAAATGGAATTAAAACTGAATATTTTAAGAGGAAAATATGCAAAAATCACACAAAACTATATCGATAACGTAATTAATTTGCCAATTACACGTGATGAAAGCGTTAACCAATTATCGCTAGATATTTTAGAAATAAATAATAGCGAAATATTATACAGTGTTGATTTTTTTGAAGAAAATAATTTTTATCGTGAAAAAATGAAAGATATTGAAAAAAATACAATTACTGAAATTTTATATTCATTAAAAAATTCAGCTTCTAATAAGGATTCAGCAGTAATTTTGACAAAAAATTTAGATACTAGCAAATTTTTATACAGTTTTTTAAAGGAAAGTAAAAAGGGAATGATAGAAAAAGATGCTTTTTACTTATTAAAAAATGAAGAAATGGAAGATTTTGTAAAATCTGATAAAATAGAATATGTAGTCGCAATTCCTTTTAACAACACGTTAAAAAATCAAGTGATAATATTCAATGAAGAAAAAGAAAGCAAAAATAATATATTATTTGTTCAATCGCAGCACTTTTTTGAAAAAGGAAGCGAAAAAATAAAGCCTGAAAATTATAAGGAATTAGTTGAAATAATTAAGAAAAAACAGGAAATAAACGGTATTTCAAAGTTAGTTTCCAATGAAACGATATTAAGAAGAAAATGTAATTTGGATATTTTGGGATATGTTTTTAAAACTAAGGAAAAAGTCAATTTAGAAGAATTAAAACAAAATAGGGACAAAATTTTTGAATTAATGACAATAAACAGAAAAAAATGCGATGACTTAGTAAATAGTTATCTGGAAGAGGAATAAATTTAATAATAAATTTAGATAGAAAGGTTGTAATTTTATGAAATTATTGACAATAAATGTACATGCATGGTTGGAAAAAAACCAAATGGAAAAAATCGACATTTTAGCAAAGGCTATTGCTGAAAAGCAGTATGATGTGATGGCAATGCAGGAAGTGAATC
>NZ_CALHQO010000520.1:0-1378 GCF_938036635.1 uncultured Leptotrichia sp. | reverse complement strand
AAACTGGATTGGAATAGGGAAAATGCTTTATACATCTATAAAACACGCTCCAACTGCGGGAGATGTGTTAAATGCCATAAGAAAAAACGGAAAAAGTGTAGCAGTGTGTCCGTTTAGTCAAGGGGTGTGGGATGAGACTCATAGTTCGCCGAGTAGGATAAATGTAAATTCTAATAATGTTGCACAAAAAAATATACAAAAAAAAACTGATAATAGTTCTGAAAAGGAGGTTAAGGTAGATACAAAGAGAAATAATTCGGTAATTCAAAATGAAAATAATAAAAATACAACAATAATGAATAAAATAATTCCTTCAATAGAACAAACTCAAAATTCAAACAACAATTTGAATAAAAATATAAAAGAACAAAAACAAATTATTCAAAATGTTCCGCAAAAAAAACAAGAAACTAATGTATGTAAAATAAATAATTGTCCGCATAAAGAAATTGGAGAAAGAGCACCATGGATAAAAATTGCGGAAGAAGAAATGAAAAAATATAGAGGACAAAAAGAATCAAGTAAAAGTTTATACAGCAGAATACAGAAAACATATTTTTCTATGGCAAATTTTGGTACAGATAAAAATCCTACTAAAGTTGCATGGTGTGCAGCATTTATAACATACTGCATAAAAACATCGGGATATAAAAACTCATCAAATCCTTCTGTTGGAGGTTATGACTGGGGAGTTGCACCAAGACCAGGATTGCCAAAAAGAGGTTGGTTTGAAGGAGAAAAAACACAACCTTTTGTAGGAGCTATAGGAATTTTTAAATTTCGAAATGGATATAGCCATGTAGCTATATTAGTTGGAAAAAGAAAAAATGGAATGTATGTATTTTTAGGTGGAAATCAAAACAATGAAATTAATAAAACTGCTTTTGAGCCAAGTAGAATTGATTATTTTATGAAGCCTAAAAGTTATATAGTAAAACCAGAAGAACGAGAATTGCCAATAATTACAGATTCACAAAATACAGGTACCGTAGGATAAAGGAGATAAAATGATAAAATTATTGATTAAAATAATAGTACTGACTTTGATTTCATGTTGTGGAAAAAATAATGAAAACTTGTTTAATAATGTTAAATATAAGGAAAATACAGAAAAAAAACCACAAAAAATATTGAAAAAAGTAAGTTTTGATAATAAAAAAATGAATGATAAGACAATGAGCGTATCACTTAAAAGAATTATTGACATTATTATTAAAGCTCGAAAAAGTAAAAATTATATATTAGAAAAATATGATAATGACATTTTTAAAAAATATAGAGAATATTTTGATGATAATAAAAATAATAATGAATTTTTTGAAAAAACATCGAGTATACTTTTAAAATTAGAAAATAAATTGGATAGCTTGGGTTATAA
>NZ_CALHQO010000519.1:0-2408 GCF_938036635.1 uncultured Leptotrichia sp. | reverse complement strand
ATTTTACACCTAGCCTTGTACAGACTTGAGCTACAGCTCCACTTTCCATATCCACACAAAGCGCTTCAAAATCCTTTCCAAGTTGAATTTTTACATCTTTTTGACTCACAAACTGATCTCCAGTCAAAATTCTTCCAAGTAATATCTGATGCTCAAAATTAGTTATAGTTCCAGTTTTTTCAATAAGTTCCTTATCTGACTCAAATGCCCATTCCTTCATTTGAGGGATTTGTCCCATTCTATATCCAAATGCTGTAGCATCAACATCGTGTTGAACAACATCTCGTCCAATAACAACATCTCCAACTTTCAGTCTTTCATCCAGCGAACCTGCAACTCCTGAAAAAATAACCTCACTTACACCAAATTTCTCAATTAGTAAAGTAGTAGTAATCGCAGCATTTACCTTCCCAATTCCAGATTGTACAAAAACAGCATCTTTATCATTAAATTTTCCAGTAAAAAACGATATTCCGTTTATAATGTTTTCTTTAATATCCTTAATTTCTTTTTTTATAGCCTCAGCCTCTTCAATTACTGCCCCAATAATTCCTATCATTATTCCCTCCAATTTTATTTTTCTTCAACATTATGAATATTGTCATTATCTTCATCATTGCCTTCAATAACCATATTCATATTTCCTTCATAAATATACGTGTCTTTCAATTTACAAGTTTTTGTTTCATTTGTATTAAGAATCGCTTGAAATTCCCACTTTTCATTTTTTACAAGCGAACTAATATTATCAACGGCATCTCCAATTTTTGCTCCATTTTTATCAAAACATGGAATTTCAATGGTCAAATTTTTTTTAGTAACTCCATTATGTGTTAAAATTCCTGTAACAATGGTCTTTCCACCAGATATTTCAACTTCTGCATTTGAAAATTTATATTTTGTATTTTTAGCTTTAATTTCTCCATCACTTCCGCCAATAATACCTCCAATTAATTTCCCAGTTGTTCCAATAACTGCTCCAGTAACTCCACCAGCAGCCTTTATAGTTCCTCCTACTACACTTCCAACTCCACCAATAATTCCACAAGATGAAGTTCCCAACATTATTCCAAACAATAAAATTCTTTTTTTCACTTTTTCTTTCCTTTTTATAAAATTCAATATTTGACTTCTTTTAAAATCAAACTAATAAAAATCAATTAAAACCAGAATATGAGTAAAACAACTATAACTTTTAAGTTTAATTTTAAAATAATCCTGCTATATTATATAACATACAATTACAAAATGACATTAGTATAACATTAGAATAACATATTCCGACTAAAAAAACAAGGCAAATCATCCAATTTTACCTAAAAAGTAAACTAGAATTCTTGCCTTCATCTACTTAAATTACAGTTCTTAAAATTTCAAAATTTCCGATAGTTTTTGTATTAATTCCAACAGGGATTAAAACTGTTTCTCCTTTTTTTATTGAAAGCTCTTCATTTTCTCCCCATGTAATTTTCCCTTCTCCTTCCAGTATCGAATAAATTGTCATACTTTCATTGTTCACATCTTCAAAGAAATCAGCGAATTTTACTTTATCAATTGAATAATATTCTTTTTTTATAATGTGTTTTTTTAAAATATCTTTCCCATTTTCAGAATCATCAAAATCGGTATTTTTAATTTCCACTTCTTTTCCAAAATCAATTACATCAGCAGAATCCTGTAAGTGCAGTTCTCTTTTTTTTCCATTTTCATCAATTCTGTCAAAATCATAGATTCTATAAGTTACATCTGAGTTTTGCTGAACTTCTGCGAAAAGTACACTTCCTTTTAATGAGGCATGGACTGTTCCTGGTGTAATATCAATAAAATCACCTTTTTTAACAGTTTTTTCTTCAAATAGTCCATCAAAATCATTTTTTTCTACTTTTTCCAAGAATTTTTCTTTTGTGATACCAGGCTTTATTCCCATAATTAAAGTTGCATCATCACTTGCCTCCATTATATACCAAGATTCACTTTTCCCAAATTCATTGTGTTTTTTTAGGGCAACTTCATCACTTGGATGCACTTGGATAGAAAGTCTGTCATTTACGTCCAAATATTTTATAAGAAGTGGAAATTTATCTGGATATTTTTCATAAACTTTTTTTCCAGCAAGCTCCCCTTTATATTTCTTATAAATATTATCTAGCCTTTGTCCAGTTAAAGCACCATTTTCGACAATTCCCATTCCATGCGGATGTGCCGACACTTCCCAAGATTCTCCAATTTTTTTGCCTTCAGGCAGTTTCATTCCTAATTTTGTTTCAAATTCACGTCCACCCCACACTTTTTCCACAAAAAATTTTTTAAACTTCATTGGATATAACATAAAAAATCTCTCCTTTATTTATAGAATTAATTTCCAATAACTTATTTATTCTATAATAACATTTTGAATTAAATTTTAC
>NZ_CALHQO010000518.1:0-1950 GCF_938036635.1 uncultured Leptotrichia sp. | reverse complement strand
ATTAAATGTGAAAGCAGGTACACAAAAAGCAGATTTTACAAAAGCAGCTAGAGATAAAGGTATTGTAATAAAAGGATTAGGAGGTAAGGAATAATGCCAGCAGTAATAGAATTTATTGGGTTGTATGACCAGAATGTGATTAGACCAAAATCATTTATAAAGGACAGTTATTTTAAAAATAGGAAAACATCAGAAAATCAAAAAATGGAAATAGAATTTAGAAAAGGGAGACAGCTTGTAGCTCCTTATGTATCTGAATTTATTCCAGGAACAGAAATGGTAAAGAACACTTATGAAAGTAAATTTTTTCAAGCTCCAAAAGTAGCACCAAAAAGAACTTTTTCAGCTTTTGAGTTATTTTTTAATAAAACGGCAGGAGAAACTATATATGGTGGAAAAAGTCCTGAAGAACGAAAAGCGGACTTGCTTGCTGAATCGTTTGCGGAATTTGAGGAACAGATTACAAGAAGAGAAGAAATAATGTGTACTGAAGCATTGTTTAAAGGAAAAGTGGTTGTAGAAGGCGAAGGAATAAAAGGAGAAATCGATTTTGGAACAGTTGAAGAAATTACTCCTGCTACTTTATGGACACAGCCTAATGCTGATATAATCGGAGATTTACAGGCGGCTATAACAAAAATTGGAGAAACTACAGGATTAAGACCTGAAATGATTTTAATGGATCCTGTGGCTGCAAAATTATTTGTAGAAAATGAAAAGATTCAGAAATTACTGGATATTAGAAATTATCATGCAGGAGAAATCAATCCTAGAGAAGTTGCAGGTGGAGCAATCTATATTGGAACTCTTGCACCATTTGGATTGCCTATTTATTCTTATCAATCACAACATTCAGTATTAAAAGCTGATGGAAAAACGTATGAAAATAAGCCACTTATCCCTGAAGGTAAAGTTTTGTTAGCACCAAGCAACAATACAATTATCTACGGACCAGCAGCGGATGTAAAACAAGGAATTATTGTGGCAGAGCGTTCAGTATTTACTGATGAAGATTCAAAATCAAATACAGTAGAAATTAGAACAGAATCAAGACCGCTTCCAGTAGTTTATGACATAGAAGCTATAAAAATATTGAAAGTTAAATAGGAGGTTATGATGAAGTATAAAGCATTAAAGCCTTTGATTTATAGCGGAGTTAGTTATGAAGCAGGGGCAGAAGTGGATATTTTGGAAAAATCAGTTGTAAAAAGTTGTCTTGAAAGAGAATTAATTGAAGAAATAAAGGATACTGCTGAAAAAGTAGTATCTAAAACTTCAGTTGATGAAGATAATCAAGATACAGAAAAAGATGATAAAGGAGATAAAAAGAATAAAAATAAATAGGTGATAATTTATGAATTTTAAAGAAATGGTTGCCAATGATATTGGAAATGTATTTTTGAATATTGATGAATTTGGTACAACGCATACTTTTAATGGACGTGAAATTAAATGTGTGATTGATGAGGAAAAATTTCAGAATAAACAGAAAAATGGACTTATTACACAGGAAGAGGGAACTTTTCAGGAAGGATTTACAGTCTTTGTTGGAGAAAAGGATTTAAGAATTAAGCCACATCCTGGGGAAATGATGACGTTGGACGGTGAAACTTATGAAGTTATGCTAAGTAAATTTGATATGGGGATACATGAGATAGATTTGGCGAAATATGAGGAGGTCTAAATGTTCGATATAAAATTAGATCCCCGCCAACTGGAAAAAGTCGAAAGTGCATTGAGTCAATTTCCTGATAAATTTCCAAAAGCTGTGGCATTTGCAGTAAATCGTTCTCTTGCAATGACGAAAACGGAGCAAATGAGAAGAACTACTGCAATGTATACTGTTGCAAGAGGAAAATTGGCAGAATCAATAAACGTATTTAATGCCAATCCAGGAAACTTGGTTGGAAAAATAAATTCAAAAGGGGGAATGATTGGGCTAGATCATTT
>NZ_CALHQO010000517.1:0-3225 GCF_938036635.1 uncultured Leptotrichia sp. | reverse complement strand
TAATAAATTTCAATTTTTTATTCAATTGTAATTTTTCTAGGAATTACTCTTTTTTTCTGAGAAATTTCCCTATCTTTTCCTAAATTTTCTAAAATTTTAACTAGATATTGGTAAAGCTCTTCATTACTATAATTTTCATTTTCCATCTGTAACTTTAAATTAATATAAGCTATTATAACATCTCTTTCTACATTTCCATTTAAGCAATTTACATAGAAATTAACATCATAAATATCCAAATTTGCCTTTTTAGAAGCCTCTTTCCCAAACAATTTCAAGATTTTAGGATGAAGTGTTCCTAATTCATGTCTTGAAGAATATTTTGTATTTATCAGCTCCAACAAATTAAAATCACGTCTTAAATCTATAAAACTATTATAATCATTTCTAAGTTCTGCTCCAACTCTTGTAATAAATCTCGTTATCTCAATTTCTCCGATTTTTTTTCTACCAATATTTTCAAAATTCTCATAGTTTATTTCTAATTGATTGTCTAAATCAAATCCAGTTTCAACATCATCTTCATTTTTTATTTCAATATTTTCTTCATTATTTAAAATTTCTAACGAAAAATCAGCACTTCTAACATAAAATTTTCTTTTCTGAAAATCTGAAAATAGTTTTACTTTTAAAATATATCTATTCTCAATCTCAGGCATATCAAATTTATAATCCTCATTCATCCAAAAAATTTTACCACCGCATTTCAAAATCCCTTTTGTTACTGACACTTGTTTGCTTTCTGCATCTGTAATAATATTAAATCCTGAAATTATCCCGTCTTTTCTCTCCAAATACAATAGTTCTGTTAATTCTGCTGGGTTATCCCTCAATAAATCGAGTGCCTGCTTACTTATCACTTGCCCATGTCCAAATATAGGATATTTATTCTCAATCATCTTTCCCCCATTTTTTTATTTTACTAATTTTTATTAATTTCAACTTGTAAATTTTTCAGGTTTCCAGCAAAAGTTATATTTAACTGGCAAATACCATTATCCACATCAATTATATGGGATAAGTCATCTCCTTTTTGCATAATTCCATTTACAAATTTTGTATCTTTTAACCAGACTGATTTTTGACTTTCAGGATTTGTACTGAAAAACATATTTAACTTATCTTCTTTAAAGTCTGTCGTTGTAAATCTTAACGTTCTTTCAATATACGTCGTTGTAAGTGTCTTATAAAGTGGCTCATAGCCTCCATCCAGATTTTTTAGCAAAGTTCTTGCCTTATATACAACTATATTCCGTATTTTTTCACGTGCCACATTTGCATTATCTGATGAAAATACAAATCCATAGTTAAATTGATTTATTCTATCCTTTATTGTATTTGTAAATCCTGATATTTCCTTAGACATTGTTGTTTTTGCATGATAAGAATTGTCTTTTTCCTCAATGTCAAAACGTACTCCTGGATATTGTGGCGATACGTTTGGAAACCTTTCCTTTAGATAATTTGAACATTGTGTGGCTCCGATTATTCCAGCTGCAACATACGACGCATCAACATACACTCCTTCTATCCAGAATTTTAACAAATCTTCCTGTTCTTTTGAAAGTGATACCCCTGTTTCTTCTTCAAATTTCATTTTATAATCCAGCATAACACCTGACTTATCTTTTGGAATTATCGTAAAATTAGGAATTACTGGTATTAAATATTCAGAATATTTTTGATTTTCCAACATTTGAGTCTTTTCAATATATTTATCTACACCCATTGTAGCAAGATTGTCAAATGAAGTTTCAGGCTTCCCTTCAAAATTAAAAAATACTTGAACTCTATATTCCGCTAATATAGTCATTAAGCTTGTTAATACTTCAATTGTATTTTTTTCAGTTTTATCTTCATTCTTTGTTCCCATAAATCTTTCACGAACTTTTTTCTCAGTTTTTTTCATTTCCAAATCAACATTTGGATAAATTCCAAACCATACTGTATTGTCAAAGTCATTCTTTTCATTAGTTGTGTTCAAAAATGCTCTTAATTTATCCTTATTTCCAGCCTTTACAATCATTTCAGGCTTTACATTTGTAATTAAAAGCGTTGGTTTCATAAGTCCCATTCTCACATCATACTGCTCAAAAAACATTTTCACACCCAATATTTTTTCAATTAGAGGTTTTGCAATTTTTATAAAATCTTCCTGTGCTGACTTATAAAACGCCAAATAATTATTATAATTTTCAACTTCCTGCTCAGGATCAACATCTACAAATGTCTTTGCAAGCGGCACAAATGTTCTGACAACCAAATCGCTAATATATTTATTTGGCTCATCGGTAACATTTTCATAGTCATCCCTAAAAGCCTCAACCAGAGCCGTCGTATTTTTCTCTTCAATCATGGCAAGAGCCGTCTGATTTTCCTGCTTATACTCAATTACTTCAAGCTCTCCTTTTTCTCCTACTTGAAGCATTCCCAGCTTTATTTTCTCTGACTTAAAATTATTAGTATCACTTCCAATTAAAAGCCGAGTTTTTATGTCTTCAATCGCAAGTGGCAACATTCCAAGTACATTACTGTAATTTTCTGAAGCTTCTTCAAATTTCGAGTTAAGTTTATCCCCTAATTCCAGTTTTTTAGGATTCTCATCATCCAGTTCTTCATATTTCTGATAAATATAAGCAATCTCTTTTCTTGTCTGTTTAATATCCTCAATAACCTTTTTCGGCGAAATTAGCTCCAAAATATTTTCAAACTTAAAATCCACATTCCTGTTCCCTTGAGACTTTCTAGCCTCAATCAATGTACTAAGCATTTTAAAAAACGTATTCCCATTATTAATTTTAATTTCTGTCACCAAATCCTCAGGTACTCCCTCCGGCTTTTTCAAAATATACTTAATACTCTGACTCTCCGCATCAAAATAACTATACACCTTCGGATCAAATTTTTCCAAAAACTCTTCAAAACTTCCAACCAAAAGATGCCTGTTAATCTCAATAACATTCTCATCATCCAGTGAATCCATATCCCTCGCATCATTAATAAGTGTCAAGATATCCATTTTCTCTGGATTAATTTCCTCAAATAAAATAGTTCGATTAGTCTGATTTATAACATTCTTATTCCCCATATTTCCTTTAAAGTTATTCTTAGTATCATATAAAAATTAATTACTGTAAACCAACTTTTTGCAATCCATTTAAACTAATTTTATACAATTTTCAAATAACTTTATTTTCCCCCTTCTTTATATTTTAATTATTTTTT
>NZ_CALHQO010000516.1:0-3974 GCF_938036635.1 uncultured Leptotrichia sp. | reverse complement strand
AAGTTTGTAATAAATTCGTTACTTAAATAGGGAATAGTATGAAATTATTCTTAATAATGATATTCGGTAAAAGTTAATTTCTTGTATTTTAATAAAAAGCAGCTTGATTATAAAAAAATTACTAAAAAATAACCGCTGTCTTTTGCAACAACGGTTATCTAAAAATTCTAATTTTCTTCTTTCAAATTATATTTCTTTACATAATCTTCCATCATTTCCACTGCTATTGGCCTATTAGATCTTCTGGCAAATTCAATTACTGTTAATCCCCATTTATCTTTTACTAAAAGAGGAAGTCCTGGTTGAGAAAATATCAGTTGGTATAACGGTAACATTTCTATTTCAGGAGTACCGATGTTAAACAACATTTTGAATGAAACTGTTTTCTCTTTTTTATGCATTACTGTTATATCTGCTCCTTTTTCCAATAACGTTTTACATAAAATCGTAGTTTTTACTATATCTTGTCGTCCATAAGAAAACAAAGGAAAAAACATGCTCATTCCATCTTCTGTTATTATTTTAACATCAGCTCCTTTATTTATTAAAAAATTTGCTATTCTATATCTTTCTTTTGATTTTGTATTACATAATGCTATAAAAAGTAAACTTCTTCCTGATGAACTTATTTTATTTTGATCTCCTTCTTTAAATATTTTTAAAAATTCTTCATATGTTCCCATATCTGCTGCTGAATAAATTGTCATAGCTTTGTCCTTTCTCTATTTTATAGGTATTTTCATTTGTTGTTTTTGAATTATATTTTGTATATTATTTATATAATCTGGCTTATGTTCTAATATAGTAAAATTTTTAGTAAAATTCTACAATCTATATTTTGCTTTTAAATGGTTTTTTCATAAGTTGCTTCTCTTGCTAGGAGATTTTGTTTTGTTATTATAGCATATATTGTGCTATTTTTTCTATATATTCATTATAGAATAAGGAATTGTTATTATAGTTTAAAAGATATATCTTTTTGAAATAGAGGTTGCTTTTTATTAAAAATGGAAATATAATAGTATTGAAAATAAGGGGTAAATACGGTTTTAGGAGAAATATAGAATTACATAGGGGAATAGAGATTATTTTGAGTTTAATTTTGTGGTATTCAAAAAGTAAAAATGAATAGAATGTAAAGGTTGTGAAAATATCAGATGTTTTTTTTATATAATTCATTTTTTAATAGGTTCGGATATAAGATAAATTCTTTCAGAAAAATTTGAAAAAAAAATAAAAATATATTGAAAAAATGCTCTTCAAATGATATAATTTTATAATGCGAATAATTGTGAAAAAAGTATTAAATTAGATAGGAATCTGGAGAAATTTTATGAATAAAGCTGAAGTGTTTCAAAGTTTCTTTAACAAGCAAAAAATATCAGATCTTGAGATAAATAATATTTCGATTAATTCGAAAGAACTTGATAAAAATGATGTTTTTGTTGCCATTAGAGGCGGGAACAATTTTGTTAATGAAGCATTGGAAAAAGGTGCTTTTGCTGTTTACGACAGTAAAACTTTAAAAATAGATGAAAAATATGCTAATCGTGCATTTCTTGTAAATGACAGTATTGAATTTTTACAAAATTTTGCTAGGGAATGGCGAAAAAATTTAGATATAAAAGTAATTGGAATTACAGGAAGTAATGGAAAAACTACTGTAAAGGACATGATTTACCATTTGCTTTCACAAAAATATAAAGGAAAAAAGACTGAAGGGAATTACAATAATCATATTGGATTGCCCTTCACTTTGTTGCGTGCTGAAGAAGATGACAAATTTATTATTCTGGAAATGGGAATGAGCGGTTTTGGAGAAATTGATCTTCTTGGGCAGATTGCATTGCCTGATATTAATGTAATTACCAACATTGGTGAATCACATCTGGAATTTTTGAAAACGAAGGAAAATGTATTTTTGGCGAAAACGGAAATTATTCCGTATATTAAAAATACACTTGTAATCAACGGAGATGATGATTATTTAAAAAATGTAAAAGCTGAAAATATCGAAGTTGTAAGGGCTTTGAATCTTGGAAATAATGAGTTTAGGGAGAAGACGTCTGATTTTTATTATGGGGACGTTCATTTTAACGAAAATGGAACTGATTTTTTTCTGAAATATTTTGGAAAAATTTGTCAAAGTACGGTTGAGAGAAATTATAAGACGAATATTCTAGGAGAACATAATGTATTAAACTTAGTTATGGCAATTGCTGTGGCTAAACAATTCGGAATGGAAGATAAAATAATCAGTGAAGCTGTGAAAAATATTGGCTTGACTGGAATGCGGTTTCAAATAATTGAAAACGGCGATACAACATATATTAACGATGCCTATAATGCAAGTCCAATGTCTATGGAGAAATCACTTGAAACATTTTCCCAAATATATAACGACAGACTAAAAATAATGGTTCTAGGAGATATGCTGGAACTAGGAGAAAATGAGCTTGAACTTCATAGTAATCTTTTTAATACAATAAAAAATACAAAATTTGACAAACTTTATTTATTTGGAGAAAGGATGAAAAGCCTATTCGAAAAAATAAAGGAAAATGTGGACAATGAGAATTTAAAAAACAAGGAATTTGGACATTTTGATGAAAAAGAAGAAATAAAAGAAAAAATAAGACAGATTTCTGAACAAAAGGTAGTGCTGTTAAAAGCATCACGAGGAATGAGACTAGAAGAAATCATAGAAAAATAAATATTATAAACAAAGAAAGGAGAAGAGTTTTTTATTACTGTATAATTTGTTTAAATATGGATTATTGGGTAAAAAACTCTATAATAAAGAATGTTATATTTACTGCAAGAGTTATTTATCAATAACTGGAGAGTTTTACGTATTTTTAAATCAATAATGTTAAGAGCGTCTGTGGCGTTTATGATTGCGTTTCTGTTTATGTTAATTTTAGGGAAACCGTTTATTGCTTGGCTTAAAAAGAAAAAATATGGAGATACAGCAAGAGAAGAAGGGCCTAAATCACATTTTGACAAGTCTGGAACGCCTACAATGGGAGGACTTCTAATAATTGGTGCAATTTTATTTGCAACTGCTATCGCTGGTAATTTTACAAATAAATTCATCGTGTTTTTGTTTGTAATTACAATTTTATTTACAACAATTGGATTTTATGATGACTATTTAAAATTGACAAAGCATAAAAAAGGGCTTTCTGGAAAGAAAAAAATATTAGGACAACTAATAATCACAGCATTAACATTCGGATTCGTATATAAATTCGGACTTGTAAGTAAAACTATTGATTTTTCAATAATAAATCCGTTAATTAAAAATTCATATTTATATATAACTCCAATCCTGTTCTTTATTTTTGTGGCATTTGTAATAATCGGCTCTTCAAATGCGGTAAATTTGACAGATGGACTGGATGGTCTTGTGAGCGGACCTACAATTGTAGTAAGTATTACGCTTTTAATTATTACTTATTTAACTGGAAATGTAAAATATGCAAAATACCTAAATCTTTATTACGTTCCACAAGCAGCTGAAATGATAGTTTATTTAGCCTCAGTAATCGGAGCTTTAATCGGTTTCTTATGGTATAATTTCTATCCAGCACAAGTATTTATGGGAGATACAGGTTCTTTAACATTGGGTGGAATTTTAGGAATTATTGTTATTTTTATAAAGCAAGAGCTGTTATTGCCAATTGCTGGATTTATATTTATTATGGAAGCCTTGTCAGTTATGATTCAAGTCTGGCACTTTAAAACTTTTGGAAAACGGGTGTTCAAAATGGCACCAATACATCACCACTTTGAATTGCTAGGATTGCCTGAAACAAAAGTTACAATAAGATTTTGGATTGTTTCAATAATGACATGTCTATTAACATTTGTAATTTTGAAATTAAGATAAATAAAGCGGGGGAATTTTCCCCTGCAATCTAATTTTATGTTTTTATTTATTATTTTTTTATAAATTCAAATTACAAAAAAAC
>NZ_CALHQO010000515.1:0-3973 GCF_938036635.1 uncultured Leptotrichia sp. | reverse complement strand
TCAAAACAATTATCATCTTCCCACTTTCAAATTCCACACTCGCCTCATCTCCACAGATTACATTGCTCACAAGTCTGGAACTTTCCCTTTTCACATCAATTTTATCCGTTTCAAATTTAAAGCCCTTCAAGGTTAATTTTTCAACTTTTTCACTAATTGGAATGATTGAAAATTCACAGTCCTTTTTATTTTTTAGGACAAAAGACTTTTCTGCATAAAAAATTTCTTCATTTTCCTGCAAAAAAACGAGATTTTTATACTCTTCCATTATGAATAGGTTGCTCAAAGTCATGTCAATTCGTTTTCCAAGCCCACCAACTACAAATATTTTCTCAACAAAATTCTTATTTTTCGAAATTTTATTAATTTCTTTCAAAATCAGCTCAAAATCTGTAAAATCCTTGTCTTTTGGGAATTTTTTTATCAAAATATTCTTACTTTTATAATATTCCAAAACTTTTTTTTCAATCGAATCCAGATCCCCAACAATCACTTCTGGCATTTTCCCATATTTAAAGGCAAAATTCGCTCCCCCATCCGCACAAAAGCAAACTGCATTTTCCGAGACAAGTTTATCCATAAATTGCTGCGAATATTTATATTCCCCATTCAAAAAAATCACATATTTTTTCTCCATTTTTCTCCCTTCAAATCAAGAAATATACTCAGACCTATTTTAAATTAAACTGCTAAATTTATATAAATTTATGGTTTGAATAAAATAGTCATAGCTTTTGAGTTTAGTTTTAAATACGTTTTACCATACAATATATTTATTATACTGTTTTATCTGATTATTTACAAGATTATAAAAAAATCCCTTCAAATTTTAGGAATCTTCAAAATAACTTTAAATCCTCCATATTCACTATGTTTCATCATAACTTTACCATTATGGACATCAATAATTTGTTTTACGATAAGAAGTCCCAAACCGTGCCGCTGCTCTGTCGTATTTTTATCACAAACCATATAATGTGGGGCATTATTGAGTTTTTCCAGCTCTTTGTCAGAAACTCCTGTTCCATTGTCTTCAACGCAAATTATGCAATTTTTTTCATCTTCTTTTACTGATATATAAATTGTACATCCATTTTCGTTGTGATTAATACTGTTTTGAATTAAGTTTGACAAAGCTCGTTTTATCAAATTACTGTCGATATTAGCAAAGCAAGATACAAGTTCATTTTTCGTCTTCCACTCTATCGGAAATTTTTCATCGATATCCATGTTCAAAAAATCAACGATTACTTGCCTAGCAACTGCTACTAAATTTTCTTTTTTCTGCTCAAAAGGCTGCATATTGTATTCTAATTTTGAAGCAAGGTTCAAATCATTTATTAAATTTTTTATACGCTCACTTTGTTTCAAAATGACGGAAAGCTTTTTATCCGTTTCATCCGATAAATTTAAAGATGTTTTCAATTGGCTTGTATAACCCATTATCATTGATAGAGGAGTACGAATATCATGGGAAACTCCTGCAATCCAGTTGGCTCGTGCCGTGTCTTTATTTCGCAATTGTTCCCTTTGATTTTGCAAAATTTCAGAAGTTTTATTTATACTTTTTGCAAGTTCTGACAAAACACCTTTTTCTTTCACGTATACAGGTGTATCTTTATCCAAATTTTGTATGCCTTTTATTATTGGATTTACAGAACTTAGAAGTTTAGAGTTGGAAATAATGTATATCAAAAATATAAAAATTATATTTAGACAAAAAAGTATAAGTAAAAATTTTGGAATTTTTTTGACAAGTCCATATTTCCAGCTGGCTACTGGGTATTTCCAATAACTATTTTTAGGATAGCCTAGCACAAGTAAATTACTTTCAACTTTAGAAGTGAAAACAGGATAATTTTTTATATAGGCATGTGAAAATATGGCAATATCAGATATTGAGTATTCTTTTGGAATATCATCAGGTAAATTGTTTGTTTGCCATATAACTTTTTTTGAATCATTGTCAATCAAGATTGCCCATATATTTTGTTTTTTTAAGTCAGCAGTCATTTCGCTAGGTAAAGTGTATTTGCCATTTTCAAATTTCAACATACCTGCTACTTTAAATGTATAGTCCATAGGAGGCTCTTTTGACACATATTTAATAATCCATAATCCGTATAGAAAAATATTTAAGAATAGAAGTAGGACAAAACTTAATATTAAGGTTATTATAAAACGACGTATTAGTTTTAGTATGCTTTTCATATCATTTTCCCTCCACAATTAGTTTGTAGCCTAATCCTTTCATTGTTATTAATGACACAGGATGGGAAGGGGTAATCTCAATTTTTTCTCTAATACGTCTTATATGAGTCATCAGTGAATTTGTATAGACATAGGCATTTTCGCCCCATACAGCTTCACACAATGTATCTATGGTTACAATATGTCCAGCATTTCGGTAAAGAGTCTGCAATAATTCATATTCCTTTGCAGTTAACGGTATATTTTTATTATCTTTTATAATTTCTCCACGTGAAAAATCAATTTGACAGCCATTTAAATTTACAATTGGACTTTCTTTTTTGTAAGTTCGCCGCAAAATAGCAGTAATTCTAAACAAAAGTTCTTTTGGCAAAAAAGGCTTTACAATGTAGTCATCCGCCCCTAATCCAAAGCCCTTGAATTTATCCTCATCTTCTCCACGTGCTGTAAGAAATAATATTGGATAATTACTGGCTTTTCTCAACTTTTCCAGCAATTCAAAACCATTTCCATCTGGAAGCATAACATCCAGTATCGCTAAATCAGGCTGTTTTTCTTCAACACATTTCATAGTTTCCTTCACACTTTTTGCAGTCTGTATATTTTTATATCCGTAATCAGCTAAAATTGATATAGTCATATCTAAAATTTCCTGCTCATCATCAACAATTAAAATACATTTATTTGTCAAATATTTTTCGATCATTTCAAAATCTCCTTTTATTGCTATTTAAAATTTTATAAATTAATTATAGCATATAAATTAATTTCAGTTTCTTATTTTTCAAAAAAGTAAGGTAAATGTAAAGTAGAAAGAATATTATCGTAAGGTTGATGTGATAATATATGAGTGTAGAAAAGGAGGAGAGTATAAAATAAATATAAAAAATTAATAGATGAGAGGAAGATTATTATGAAAATGGAACTAATAAAAAAATTAAGCGATGATGTTTTTGCAGATAAAAAACAACATTTAATGGCTAGCAGAATAGCATTAATTATGAGCTTAGTACCTATTTTAAGTCAAATTATGTCAATATTTAAGGTAAATTATGTAATAGCACATATGTTTGGTGCAGTAAACGCCTTGTGTATTCTAGGTTCTTTTGTATTATCTGTTTTATGCATAAAAAATCAAAAAAATCGTAATTTTATGAATATTTGCTCAATAATAATAAGTGGATTTTTTATGCTTGTTGTTGCAGCGTTGATGGCTATAGGTTTAATTTATACTATTGCTTATGTAGTAAAACACTAGAAGAATTAGGAATTTTTGCATAATATTATTTAACAGGTATGCAAATTTCATACAAGCATATTAAAAAATAAAAATTTAATCAGATAAAGAAGGCTGTCTCATAAGGTTAATTTTATGAAACAGCCAATTTTATAAAAATCTTAATATCTCAAAAACTCAACTTTTCATATCATAAAAATTCTCCAAAATTAGCAAAAGCTCCTCCCCATAATCTCTAACTTTCCGTTTTCCCATTCCCTTTATTTGCGAAAGTTCTTCTAAACTTTTAGGATTTGTCTTTATGATATCAGCTAAAAGCTGATTTGAAGCGACGATGTAAGGTGGATAGCCCAGCATTTGTGCCTCTCCTGTCCTCCACTCCTTCAAAATTTTATACAGCTCAGTTTCTTCTTCTGAAAGATATTCCTCATAATTTCTATTAGCTTCTTTAGTTTCTCTTCCATTTTGTGAAAAATTATTTTTCTCAGAATTTTTACCAGCTTTTTCTGCCTTTTCATACTCAAC
>NZ_CALHQO010000514.1:0-2844 GCF_938036635.1 uncultured Leptotrichia sp. | reverse complement strand
TGAGTAAAATAGTCATAGCCTTTTGAGTTTAGTTTTAAAGCAGTTTTACTATAAATAGGCTTGGAATTATAATACTCCAAGCCATTCTCTTTTTTCTAGAATTTCTATTTCGATATTTTTTTTCTTTAATGTTTCGATTGCGTTATCCATATCATTTAAAAGATAAGAATTTGTAAGAATTTTTATTAAACCGTTCTGGTTGTCAAGAGTTCTTACATTTCCTAATCCATCGTATGCTTCTATGATTTTATTTATGAAATCAATATGTTCTTTTTTCGTTTGAATAATGTATTCCCAGCTTTTTATTTGCATTTCTGTATTTTCCATTTCTTGCTTTTACCTTTCTTTTTAGAATTTATCTAAATATGAGTATTTTCCATCAGAATCTTTCCAGCCTAATATTTTTTCCAAATTTACATTTTGTGTTGATTGAATTATACGTTTTTTTATGTCTGGATTAGTTTTTACAAGCTGTGCAATTAAATCTTTTGTTTCACGGCGTTTGCTGGAAGTCTTTTCGGCAGCTACGGTACAGCCACAGTTCATTGGCAAGATACCGTTATTTCGTACCCATTTTATAATTGCTTTTTCTTCAACGTAGAATAATGGACGGATTAATTCTATCTCAAAATTATCGGACTTTAGTTTTGGTAGCATTGTTTCAAATTTTCCCATATAAAACATACTCATTAGAGTAGTTTCGATAACATCGTCAAAATGATGCCCAAGTGCTAGTTTGTTGCATCCAAGCGAAGTTGCTTTTGTGTAAAGGCTTCCACGACGCATTTTGGCACACATATAGCAAGGATAGTCTTTTGCAATTTTTTCTGCAACCTCAAAAATATTATCATTATAAATTTCACACGGAATATTCAAATGTTCTAGATTTTTTTTCAAATTATTCAGATTGGCAGGATTAAATCCAGGATTCATTGAAATAAACACTAACTCAAAATTAGTTCTGCTGGCTCTTTTTAGTTCCTGAAACAGCTTTGAAAGCAAAAGGCTGTCTTTACCTCCAGAAATAGCAACTGCAATCCTGTCGCCATCTTTTACCATTTCAAATTCCTTTAAAGCTCTCACAAAAGGTGTCCAAAGTGCTGAACGGTATTTCTTCTGAATACTTTTTTCAATAGTTTCCAGCGGCTGAAGTGGGACAGAGGGTAAAATTGTTTCACAGACTGCACTTCCAAGAGAAGTAGAGGCAATTTTGTCATCATCTATTTCATTATTTATTGTATTTTTATTATCGAAACTGCTTTCGACATTTTCTAAATTCATTATTTACAACTCCTTTTAAAATTTGTGTCTTTATAGACTGTATCAAGTTTTTAGAAGATTGTCAAGTAGTTTCATTTTAAACTAGGATTACTATATTTTTTGATAAAAATTTTGAAAACAAAATTTGATAAGAATATTGAAATTATGATATAATAACTTTAAGAAAATAAAATTTTAAATAAAAAAAGTGGAGGAAAGAAATAAAATGAGCAAATATTTTGAAACTGTGGATTTTTGGGTTGAAAATTTATTGGATTCGACTGAAAGTTATACTATTGAAAGTAACGAAAAAGGTAAGTTTGTAGATATTACAATTAACGTTACAAAAGATGATATGGGAAAAGTTATTGGAAAAAATGGGAGAATTATTACAGCACTTAGAGTTCTAATGTCTTCAGTTGCAAAAAAAGATAGAAAAAGTGTAAAAATTGAAGTTAAGGAAATGTAATGAAAAAGAAAAGCTTTAAACTAAGAGTTTATTATTATGATACTGATAAAATGGGAGTTGTATACCATTCAAATTATCTAAAATGGATGGAAATGGCACGAACTGAGTATTTTAGGGATGTTTTTTCATATAAGAATATGGAAGATATGGGATTTATTTTACCAGTAAAGACGCTAAATATTGAATATGTTAATTCTGCAAAATACGATGAAGAAATTGAAGTTTCTGTGAAAATTGAAGAAATAAACAATATTAAAATCAGATTTTCTTATGAAATGTACAATTCAGACGGAGTTTTAAAGGCAAAGGCTGAAACAGTAAATGTTTTTGTGGATGAAAATGGGAAATTAAAGAGAATTTCAAATGAGTTACTGGAAGAACTTATTAAATAAAATTTAAGATTATCAAATAACTTATTATTAAGAAGAAAAGAGGCTTTACAAATGAAAATAGCTATTGGAAATGATCATGCAGGAGTAGAATTTAAGAATAAAATTATGAAGGAACTTAGAAGCAAGGGGTATGAAGTTGTGAATGTGGGAACTGATACGTTGGATTCGGTTGATTATCCTGATATTGCTAAGGAAGTTAGTAAAAAAGTTCTGGATGAGGAAGTTAATTTTGGAATTTTGATTTGTGGGACTGGAATAGGTATTTCTATTGCTGCAAATAAAATAAAAGGAATTCGTGCGGCTCTTTGTCACAATGAATATACAGCAAAACTTTCAAGACTTCATAATAACGCAAATATAATAGCATTAGGAGCTAGAGTTTTAGGAGAAGATTTGGGATTAGCATGTGTTGAAGCGTTTGTAAATACAGAGTTTGAAGGCGGTAGACACGCTAAAAGAGTCGGGAAAATAGAATTGTAATTTAGAAAATATTTTAAAAGATTCTAATTAAATTTTATCGTTAAATATCCATATAAGAAATTTTTATTTAGAGTTTGAAAAACTGTTTATTATTAATAAATATTTTTTCATAATTTCATATTTTTTCTTTTTATAAAGCAAGGGAAATCAGTCGCCATTTCCCTTGCAACCCTGGCTCGTCTAAGCATTTTTTTGAAACAAAAACGAAACTCGCTAACGCTCAGACAATCGTTTTCATTCCAA
>NZ_CALHQO010000513.1:0-1381 GCF_938036635.1 uncultured Leptotrichia sp. | reverse complement strand
TCCTTTTACAGTTTTGAATACTAGTGCTTTGTCTGTTATTTCTAATTTTACTTCTTCTTCTCTCACAATTTTATTTCCTTTATAATCGCCACCATAGATTATAATTTTTTCTATTTTCAGTATATTATTTTTAATTTCTTTTTTGTTGATAAAATAATTGTAAATTTCCCATATAGATAGTATTATTAATATACCACATCCCAAAATAACAATAGGAATCCCAAATACAGTTATAATTGGACTTAATATTATTGTAACTATTATTATTAATACTATACCTATAAGTACATTCATAATTTCGCCTCCTAAATTTTCTCAATACTTCAAACTTTTTTATTTTATAAAATTAGCTTTCATTGATTTTAAATTCATCATCATACCATAAAAGGTTGGACTTCCCCATTCCAACATCACGCTTTCTTCAGGAATTTTACATTTATAAATATAGTAAGCATTTATTACTTCATTGACATCTAAATTTCTTATTTCTGAAGATGTATACTCATTTTGAATTTTTTTACCAAGTTTTTCAATAGAATTTACAGAAGTGTATAAAAGGCTTTCATCATATTCCCCTACACCATCATACATTAAAAGTTCAGTTAAAAAAGAAATTCCAAATGCAGGACATCCTAGTTCATCACCAAAATAATATCGCATTTCATCTTGACTCATTCTTACATATCCTTTATTATCTCTTTGCCAAGAAAAAGATAAATTTCCCAATAATAATATTATCAAAAATATTTTTTTCATAAATTCCTCCTATTTTTTTTAATTCTAATAATTTCCATTTAAAAATTCACTTTCAGAAACAGTAAGTATTCCCAATGTACTTCCATAAACTTCTTTCAAATCTTTATCTACAATTCTAACAAATGCTTTTTCTATATTTCTTGAAGTTATAGGCAAAATATATCCTGCTGGTAAACTATTTAAAGCCGTTCCCCTAATTTCCAAATCTATATTTAAAACATTAGTATTTGAATTATATTTTGCATATGAAATATACCCAACAGGAGCAAAGAATAATTTTTTACTTACATCATAATTAATATTTATATCATTATCTTCAAATACAACTGTAACATTTCTAACTACATTCTCATTTACTCTACACAAAGAGGCTTTAAAAGTTGTTGTGTATTTAGAATTATTTTTTGTCGCTTCCTCTACTCCTAAACAATAAGCATTAATTTTATCATAATTTTCACTATTAATATTAAAATCTTGGTTTGTATTTTCTATTTTGTTTTTTAAATTCTCTGTTTGCTCTAAGGATTTCATTTTAAATAGTCCATTATTTTTTCTGTTCATAAAAAAAACTAATCCAACAATATTTAATAAAATAATTATCGAAATAAATATTTTTAAATTCATA
>NZ_CALHQO010000512.1:0-2308 GCF_938036635.1 uncultured Leptotrichia sp. | reverse complement strand
AGCAATTTTCTCAAAAACAATCGACTTTGTCACTACATAAAGCAAAATCGCTATTAATAATGGCAATACTATTGATGTCAATAAAATTATTCCAATAATAACTGGCGTATTTTCAACCAAGTCTTTTGAGATAACATTTATTTCTTTTGTGAAATTATCAATCTTTACTTTTGCACTGTCAATTTGTCCTGGAATATTAAAAATACTTTTTGATTGATCTAATGAAAGCATTTCATCTTTTACTTTATTCAATTTTCCTAGATCTTGATTTAGCTCAACAATTGCAGGCTCTTTATATTCTTTTTCAAAATAGCTCGAAATTGTCGAGTTTACAAATATCGCACTTGGTAAAACTATGTAAATATAAAGTAATATGAAAAACGAATATTTAGAAATCTTTCTAAAAATTCTTGTAACTTTGTTTTTATAAATAGTATATGGAAAAATTGTGATTAATGAAATAAACGTCAAGATTGTAGCCAATTTTACTTTAAAAATTTCATAATAAATAGTTTCCAGCTTCAGTATAACAACGCTCGCAAGCGATACTTTCCATAAAATATTTATCATATCGTAAATAGGCTGAATAATATCTCCAATCTCAATTTCCATTCCAACAATCATACTGACATTAACTGTGCTACCTTCAATAATATCCGTGGTTCCTTTCAAAAGTGACAATGTTAAAAACATCTTTTTAGATTCTTCATAAGTTTTTTCCAAATATGGCATTGTTAAATTTTTAAAAAAGTTAAAAATCGTATGTTCAAAGATTTTATCCATTATTCCAAAAATACATAAAATCAGTCCAATTACAATTAATATTTTAACCAATGGGTTCTTGTTATCTGATTCCCATTTAGGAAAATCATTTTTCTTATTTTTTTTTATCTTTTTTTCTTCATTTACTGTTAATACAGCTTCTTTTCTTTCTTCCAATCAATTTCACTCCTTTTTTTATTTCAACTGTTTTCAAACATTTATTAATAGGTACAAACTTGCTTAATAATTTATTTTAAAAGTTATAATATTAAAACTAAGTTGTTAAATAATTTAAATAATTAAGATATTTAACATTACCTATATTTAATCCCACTCCAATAACTTTCTCACTACATAAGAAGCTAGTACAAGACCAGCTGCTCCTGGGACAAACGAATTACTTCCAGGCGTAGTTTTTCTCGGAATTTTATTATTTTCCCTAAATTCAGTTGGCAATTCTTCCTTAAATAGTTCTGACTTATTTGGCTGTACAGGTATTTCTTTTGAAAATGCAACTGGAACATTTGTAATCCCTTTCTTTTTCAAAATACTTCTGATAGTTCTTGCCATCGGACAAACAGAGGTATTTTTTATTTTTGCAATTTCTATCATTTCAGGGTGCATCTTGTTCCCAAATCCCATTGAAGAAATAATGTTTATGTTATTTTTCGCACAATATTCAATCAAATTAATCTTGCTTCCAATGACATCAATAGCATCCACGACAAAATCATATTTGTTATTTCCCAAAACTTCATCCACATCGTCATAAACTAATCTTTTTACAAGTTCAACCTTACAATCTGGATTAATATCCAAAATTCTGTCTTTCATAACATCAATCTTAGACTTGCCTATTGTGCTTCTAAGTGAATGCAGCTGTCTATTAATATTCGACTCCGAAATCTCATCAAAATCAACCATAGTAATTTGCCCAACTCCTGCACGTACCAAAGCCTCCACAGTATAAGAGCCAACCCCGCCAACTCCAAAAATTATAACTCTAGATTTTCCCAATTTCTCAATCCCTTCTTCCCCAACCATCATAGAAAATCTAGCAAATGTCTGATTTTTATCACTCATTTTTAAATTGTTTCCCCTTTCAATATACATTTTTCTTTTCTCTATCTAAAATTTTCTCATATTATATCATAAATCTAGAAAATGTAAATAGTGAGAGTATAAATTTTTTTATTATAAAGTTTTTATTTGTCACCTTTAATTTACTCTATTTTTATACTATAAATCTGCGATTAAGTAATAAATGTTTAATAAATTTTTGAATTGTATACTATTTTAGTAATGAATTAAAGTTTCTTATTCTTAGTACAGTTTCTGTTTTACTATTTTTTCACAGGATTACTAATTGCTGTAAATTCTTATTTTGCCTGAAAAATTTATCCTGATAATTAAAATTGTGGAAAGAGTTCTACACAATACCTATGGCTAGACTACGACTTTTATTTGCCCAACTCCGAAACTCCTCCTTATAGTCGTCAAACAGTCGTAGTTGAACAAATAAAAGCTCCGTCGGTTTATTAAAACA
>NZ_CALHQO010000511.1:0-1440 GCF_938036635.1 uncultured Leptotrichia sp. | reverse complement strand
ACAGCGATTATAAGCAGTATTGCTTTAGGAAGTGAACGAACAGCTTTGACAATTATGATTTTAGAGAGAATTGCTGAACTTTTGACGGTTTATACGATGAAAAAAACTCGTGGTGTAATTAAGGATATGTTAAGTGTCGGAGAAAGCTATGTTTGGAAAATATCTGAAGATAAAGACCAAGCAGCTAAGAAAGTTCCAATTGAAGAAATAAAAAAAGGAGATTTGATTCTTGTTCAAATTGGAGAAAAAATAAGTGTTGACGGAACGATTGAAAAGGGTAACGCAGTAATTGATCAGTCGGCGATTACTGGAGAATATATGCCTGTTAAAAAGGAAACTGGACAGGAGGTTTTTGCTGGAACGCTTTTAAAAAATGGAAATATCACTGTGAGAGCTGAAAAAGTTGGAGATGATAGAACTGCTTCAAGAATCATAAAATTGGTGGAAGATGCTTCCTTTAACAAAGCAGACATCCAATCTTACGCCGATGCATTTTCTGCACAGTTAATTCCATTAAATTTCCTGCTTGCTGGAATAGTTTACGTTTCGACTAGAAACTTGCAAAAAGCATTGAGTATGCTGGTAATCGACTATTCATGTGGAATAAGATTGTCGACAGCAACAGCATTTTCTGCTTCAATTAATACAGCGGCTAAAAATGGAATTTTGATTAAGGGAAGCAACTATTTGGAAGAACTTTCAAAGGCTGATACAGTAATATTTGATAAAACTGGAACAATTACAGAAGGAAAACCTAAAGTTCAAACAGTAAAAACTTTTGCTAAAAATATGAGAGATGATAGAATGATTGCATTAGCAGCAGCGGCTGAAGAAACTTCTACACATCCTTTGGCAAGTGCAATTTTAAATGAAGTCAGAAATAGAGGGTTAAAAATACCACGACATAAAGAAGATGTAATTAAAGTGGCAAGAGGAATTGAAACTTATGTAAATAAGGACATTATTCGTGTGGGAAGCAGAAGATACATGGAAGAAAATAATATTTCGGTAGAGATGTCATTTGACGTGGTAAAAGGAATGCAAAATAACGGAGAAATTGTTATTTATGTGGCTAAAAATGAGAATTTAATCGGTGTAATTGGAGTTTCTGATCCGCCAAGGGAAAATATCAAAAAAGCTATGAACCGTTTGAGAAATCAAGGAATAGATGACATTGTACTACTTACAGGAGATTTGAGACAACAGGCTGAAACTATTGCAAATAGTATGTCGATGGACAGATATGAATCAGAATTGTTGCCAGAAGATAAGGCAAAGGATATTTTAAAATTCCGTTCAATTGGATCCAAAGTCATTATGATTGGAGATGGAATAAATGATGCTCCAGCTCTTTCTTATGCAAATGTGGGAATAGCACTTGGAAGCAGTAGAACAGATGTTGCAATGGAAGCTGCTGATATTACGATAACTTCAGACGAC
>NZ_CALHQO010000510.1:0-2435 GCF_938036635.1 uncultured Leptotrichia sp. | reverse complement strand
GGGGTTTACAATCACATTGCTCAAGATGGGCGAGAACTCATAATTTCTGAATCGGATGCAGTAAAAATACGTGCGGAAGATGGAAGAAATGTGGAAAAAGTGAATATAAGCGGATTTATTAATAATTTGTCACAAAATAAGGATACAAGGGCTTTTTCGACTGAAAATGCGAGCGGAAGCACATCGCAGGCGGCAAATGTGGCAGAAGCGCTGGAATATGGGACTTCTTTACTTCTAATAGATGAGGACACTTCGGCTACTAATTTTATGATTCGTGACGCAAGAATGCAAAAACTTGTAGCAAAAGAGAAAGAGCCGATAACACCGTTTATTGACAGGGTAAAGGAACTTTATGACAATTTTGGAGTTTCTACGATATTGATTGTCGGTGGCTCTGGAGATTATTTTGATGTGGCAAATCACGTTATAATGATGGATGAATATGTGCCAAAAGATGTGACAGAAAAAGCAAAAAAGATTGTAAAAACAGATGAAAACAAGCGAGAATTTTCTTCAAATGATAAATTTCAAGGAGTTACACAGCGTATTCCACTCAAAAAAAGTTTTTCACAATCTGGAAAACTGGATAAAACAAAAGCCAAAGGGAAATACAGCATTTTGTATGGAAAAGAATTAATCGACATTTTGGGGCTGGAGCAGCTTGTGGATGATAGCCAGACAAACTGCATTGCCGTAATGATTGACTATTTTAAAAATAAAGTGCTGGATGAAAAACTGACACTTTCACAAGCAGCTGACAGGATTTATGAAAAAATTGAAAAGGAAGGGCTTGATTCGATTTCTTCATACACAGGGCATCCAGGAAATTTGGCATTGCCTAGAAAACAGGAATTTTGTGTTGCGGTGAATAGATATAGGAAGTTGAAAATAAAATAGTAATTAAATTTGAAATAAAAAAATATTGTAAAGGAAGTGGTTGGTATGAAAACTAAAGTATTGGTGTTTGTAGGTTTGTTTTTGGTGAGTGTGTTGGGAATTTCTAGTGAATTACCCTTTCCAACTATTCCAATTATTTCGTATTCGTTAAATGCAAAAGTATTTGATTATGGGCAGAATATAGTTTCGATTGAAATTGATACTAAAGGAAAAGGGAAAAATATTCAAAATAAACAAATTGCTAAAGATACATTTAAAGTTTTTGCTAAAGGAACTTTGCCAAAAGACGCTGGAATTGTGCTAGACGATAAGACTAAATCATCGGGGACATTTGAAGTTGAGAGGGAAATTGAGAATATTTTTGTAAATGATAAGGGGAATATTGTTATTAATTTAAAATATGGAAAAGATGTAGCTGGAGCAAATACTTTGAGTTATGTTACTGGGGATGTTTCAAGAAATGTCCTAATGGATTTGGAATATCGAGTGGAACAGAAGAAATTGATGAAAACAGGTCCTGGAACACATGGTTTTTTTGGAATTTATAGACAAGGGAAAATTGTTGATGAGGAAGCTGATAAGTTTGTAGTGGCGAAGTCTAAAAGTGGGGTAAATTATCAGTATTTTAAACCTGTGAATAAAGATGATGGCAAGAAACATCCGCTTATAATCTGGTTTCATGGGAATGGTGAAGGCGGATACAAGGATTATCAGAATAATGTTTCACAAAAATTGGCAAATCGTGGGGCAGTGGCTTTTGCAGAAGATAAAACGCAAAAGATATTTGGCGGGGCTTATGTTGTGGCACCGCAGGCTGATGACACTTGGTACAATAATTATACCAAAGGGTATATAAAATCAGTAAAGGCTATGATTGATGAATTTGCTTCTAAAAATAACGTTGATAAAAATAGAATTTATGTTTTTGGAGCTTCGGCTGGTGGATATATGTCATTTAGAATGATGATTGAATATCCAGATTATTTTGCGGCATTTAGTACAAGTGCGGCTGCTCTTGATAAAGCGGCTACTTCTGGCGGAGTTGCAACTACTACACAGGATTTGATGAAAATAAGAAATAAACCGCTTTGGATGGTTCACGCACAAAATGATCCGACTATTTCCTACGAAAATACAAGTAAAAGAGTTTATGATGTTCTTTCAAAATATGGAGCAATACTTTCCTCTTATCCAAATGTAAAAATTGGTGAAACTGAGTACAATGGACACTGGAGCTGGATTTACAGTCTTAGAAATATGCCCGTGAATGATAAAGGAGAATATTTGTTTGAGTGGATGGCAAAGCAACGTTTGAAAAAGTAAAAATTTTAGATTACTAGAGATGATAAAATGAAAATAGGAAAAGACTTGCTTGGAATAGTAAATTCTGAGTCTAGTCTTTTTTGTTTATAACTTTATTTTTATACTAAACCCTGTTTGAAAAATAGCAATAAAATTCTATAACAATTAATTTGATAGCCTTGTTAAAAAAAAATCAAATTTAATTTTTAAGTATCCATCTTAAAGACTTTTATAAT
>NZ_CALHQO010000509.1:0-1743 GCF_938036635.1 uncultured Leptotrichia sp. | reverse complement strand
AATAATTCCTACAATATTATCTTTTGGATTAATAATATCTGCGGCATTAATTTCAAATGCCATGAACAAAGCGAATAAAGATGAAAACAGAATTACAGTAAAAGGAGTAGCGGAACGTAGAATAAAAGCAGATAAGGCACTCATAAATATCGTAATTTCTGATAAAAATGAAAATCTTGATGAATTGAAAAAAAGTATATCAGAAAAAGAGAAATTGGTAACAGAGTTGATTAAAAATCTGAAAATTGATTCAAATGATTATAGTATTGGAAATTTAAGAATTCAGCCAAATTATATTGAAAGCTCATCGAATGTAAAACAACAGACAACAGCAATTTCTACTTCGATTATGCAAAATGCTAAAATTTCAGACTACGAGGGAGTTGAAACAATTTCAATTGTAACGAAGAATATTGACAAAGTTGAAGAGTTTTTTCAAAAATTATTAGAGTTAAAACTTCAAAGTAGTAATATTCAGGTAAACGAGCCAGAATTTTTTATAACGAATATCGAAAGATATAAAAAAGATATGGTAGTAGATGCTTCTCGAAATGCAGAAATAAGAGCAATTGAGATGTTAAAAGTAAACAACAATGAAATTGGTGGACTAAAAAATATTAGTCAAGGGCAATTTGAGATACTAGAAGATACAGAAGATGTGAGAAGAATTAATGAAAATGAAGCTAATCAAATTTATAAAAAGCTAAGAGTAGTAGTAACTGCTACTTATTTGATAAAATATTAGTTAGGGAAATCAAGTTTATTTTTAGAATAAATAGTAAATTAAGTTAAAAAATAAATCATAAAATAAAGTAAAAATTTAGGAGGAAAAAATTAATGAAACCAGCAGCAGAATTAAGACAAGGAAGCACATATAGAAAGGATAATATTCCATATTTAATATTAAAAGCTGAAAGACATCAGTCAACATCAGGAAAAAGACAAAGAGCAGCAGAAGTAAAATTTAAAACAAAAGAGCTAATCTCAGGAAAAATACAAGAAATAACAGTTTTAGCAACTGAACTTATGGACGATATTATTCTTGATAGAAATCAAATGCAATTTTTATATGAAACTGATGGAGAATATAATTTCATGGATCAGGAATCTTTTGAGCAAATTACTTTATCAGCGGAAGATTTAGGAGATGCAGTAAATTTCTTGGAAGAAGAAATGATTATCCAAGTATTGATGTATGAAGGAACTCCAGTTGGTGTAGAATTACCAAATACAGTAATTAGAGAAGTAACTTATACAGAACCAGGATTAAAAGGTGATACAATTGGACGTGCAACAAAGCCTGCAACTGTATCTACAGGGTATGAATTGCAAGTGCCTTTATTCGTAGCAATTGGAGATAAAATCAAAATTGACACGAGAACTGGTGAATATATCGAAAGAGCAAATTAATAACAATTCAGAATTATAATAATAAAAACGTAGCTATCGAAAAAACGGTAGCTTTTTTTGAAAAGACAAGAAAAAATTAATAAAAAATTAAAATTTTAAAAATAAGAAAAGCGTGAAAAAGGCTGGCTTAGAAAATGAATTCTAGGTACAGTCTTTTTTTGTGTAAAAACTAAAATTTATAAAAAATTAATCTTTACAAAAGAATGGGAAATTTTAGAGTATAGTGAAAAAAATGGTTAGAAATACACGAGGATAATTAGCTATAATATCTTGAAAAATCGTTGTATTCTGAAAATTGTACTTTAATTAGTTACCTCATTGTCCAAATAGTTG
>NZ_CALHQO010000508.1:0-4899 GCF_938036635.1 uncultured Leptotrichia sp. | reverse complement strand
ACATAAATTAAGTAAATTAATTAAAAATTTAGAGACAAAAATTTGGAGAGGAAATCGGAGGAGAAAAAATGTCAGAAATTAAAAATAAAGAGAAAAAACCAAAAACTTTGTTTGATAAAGTTTGGGAAAAACACGTAATTACAGGAGAGCCTGGAGAAGCACAATTGCTTTATATAGATTTACACTTAATTCACGAGGTTACTTCGCCACAGGCGTTTTCGGGATTGAGACTTGCTGGAAGAAAGGTTAGACGGCCTGACTTGACTTTTGGAACGATGGATCATAACACGCCTACAATAATGTCACAAAGACTGAATATTAGAGATAAGATTTCTAAGGCACAGCTTGATGCACTTGCTGCGAACTGTAAGGAATTTGGGATTGAACTTGTTGATATGTTTAACGAAAATAATGGAATTGTGCATATGGTGGGGCCTGAGCAAGGACTTACACAACCTGGAAAAACTGTAGTTTGTGGGGATAGCCATACTGCGACTCATGGGGCATTTGGAGCGATTGCATTTGGAATTGGGACAAGTGAAGTTGAGCATGTTCTGGCAACACAGACAATTTGGCAAAAGAAACCTAAGACAATGGGAATTGAAATTACTGGAAAATTGCAAAAAGGTGTATACGCAAAAGATATTATTTTACATATAATTAAGACTTACGGAATTGGTCTTGGAAATGGATATGCCTTTGAATTTTTTGGAGATACGATAAGAGGGCTTTCGATGGAAGAAAGAATGACAATATGCAATATGGCGATTGAAGGTGGTGGAAAATCAGGAATTATCGCACCTGATGAAACTACATTTAATTATGTGAAAGGAAGAAGATTTGCACCAAAAGGTGAGGAATTTGAGAAAAAGGTGGCTGAATGGAAGGAATTGTATACAGATTCTGTAGAAGCCTTTGACAAACATATAAAAATCGATGTTACAAATCTTGAGCCACAAGTTACTTGGGGAACAAATCCTGAAATGGGAATCAATGTTACTGAAAAATTTCCAGAAATCAAAGATCATAATGATGAAAAAGCATACGAATACATGGGCTTAAAACCAGGACAAACTCCATTTGATATACCATTAAAGCATGTATTTATAGGATCTTGTACAAATGGAAGATTGAGTGATCTGGAAATTGTCGCAAAAATTGTAAAAGGAAAGAAAGTTGCACCAAATATCACGGCAGTTGTAGTTCCTGGCTCACAAGTTGTTAAAAAAGCAGCTGAAGAAAATGGAATTGCACAAATCTTGAAAGATGCGGGATTTGAATGGAGAGAAGCTGGATGTTCAACTTGTCTTGGGATGAACCCTGACTTGATACCAGCTAGAGAGCATTGTGCCTCAACTTCTAACAGAAACTTTGAAGGACGGCAAGGAAAAGGAGCGAGAACGCATCTAGTAAGTCCTGCAATGGCTGCTGCAGCTGCAATTTATGGAAAATTTGTAGATGTAAGGGAATTGGATGAGGTAAAATAAGAGAATAGATACTGGTTAATGATAATTAATAAGAATAAAAAAATTGAAAGAGAGAAAAATACTATGAAAAAGATAACTTTTTATACAAATCCATATTCAAGAGGAGTATCTGTAAGATGGATGTTAGAAGAATGTGGAGCAGAATATGATGTAGTACCTATTCATTTCGGTAAAGAAATGAAATCTGAAAAATATCTTTCAGTAAATCCAATGGGAAAAGTACCAGCACTAGAAGTAGATGGAAAAGTAATTGTAGAAACAGCGGCAATTTTGACATTTTTAGCAGATATGTACCCTGAAAAAAACTTGATTCCACCAGTTAATTCTTTAGAAAGAGGAGAATTTTATCGTTGGATGTTTTTTGCACTTCATCTAGAGTATGCTTTCATGGATAAATTCTTTGATGTTCCATCAAGTGAAAAGAAAAGAAATAACATAGGGTATGAAGATTATGATACAGCTTTAAATACATTAACTGAATTTTTAAAAAATAAAAAATATGCAATAGGAAATAGATTTACTGTGCTAGATTTATATTTGACAGGATTATTGAGATGGGCGACATTTGTGGCTGGAGTTCTTCCAAAAGAGGGTATGCTCGCAGATTACATGAAACTGCACGGAACAAGAGAAGCTAATATAAAAGGTCAGGAGCTAGATCAAGAATTAGCAAAATCAATGGGATTAGATTAAAAAATTAATAAAAGCAAGGAGATAAAAATGAAACCATTTACAAAATATGAAGGAACAATCGTTCCAATAATGAATGACAACATAGATACGGATCAATTAATTCCAAAACAATATTTAAAAAGTATCGAAAAAACAGGATTTGGGCAATATGTGTTTGATGAATGGAGATACAATGAGGACAGAACAGATAATATGGATTTTAATTTAAACAAGCCTGAATATAAGACAGGGACAATTTTGATTACAGGAGATAACTTTGGGTGCGGTTCGAGCAGGGAACATGCGGCTTGGGCATTGCAGGATTATGGATTTCATGTAATTGTTGCAGGAGGGTATTCAGGAATATTCTACATGAACTGGCTAAATAACGGACATTTGCCAATAACTTTGCCAGAAGCTGATAGACTGGAACTGGCTAAACTTCCTGGGGATGCTAAAGTGGTAGTTGATTTGGAAAATAACAAGCTGACTGCAAATGGAAAAGACTATTTCTTTGAACTGGAGGAAAGCTGGAAACAGAGATTATTAAAAGGGCTTGATTCGATTGGGTTGACATTGGAACATGAAGATGAGATTAGGAAGTATGAGGAGAATCATAGATAATCTGAATAACTTAATTTGTGAAAAGAAAGATTTTAAAAATAGCCAGAAAAATCAAAAGAACAGTTGAAAGTAGAAGAATATTTCAAGCAAAATGGGATAGAATATGATAAAAATTTTATTTACGGTATTAATTAAAAAAGAAAGAAATTTGAATTCATTTTTGATGATGGGGCTTATTGGATTGATTATGAAAGCAGGAATGAAGCCGTGTTATATACTTTTTAAGGAGAATGAAATATTGTTTTTCGAAGTTGGGATGCTTGGTGGAATTAAGGGACTTTTAACAAGAATAGATGTTGATGATATAGAAAAAATTGATTTAAAAAAAGGAATCTTAAACTATAAATTGACAATATCAGTAAGAGCTGGAGATAAAATAAAAAAAGAAATAATAAATTTTGCCCAAATTAATGGAAAAGCATGGTGGATACAGAACAGAAATAATCTGATTGAAAGTGGATATTTTGAAAAATTGGCTGAAAGAGTGGGCAAAAGAAGAATGTTGGAACAATAAATAAAAAAAGAAAGGTAACTTTATGAAAAAAATATTACTTTTATTGCTAATTTTAGCAACTTTTGTAGTATCTTGCGGGAACGGAGGCAAAAATTCAAATGCAAATACAGAAGTTCAAAAGAGTGAGAAAAATAGTAAACAAATTGACAATAGTTTTGATTTTGAAATATATGGAGAAACATTGGAAGAGGCTCATAAAAATTTTAAGACAAAGATTGTCGATGGGCAAAAAACGGAATTTGAGCCAGATGGAAAACCAGGTATTCCGCCTAAAAACAGTAAGTTTTCATTGGTAAATTATCCATCAAAATTAGGAGAAATGCCAATGTATATTACAGCAAAAGAAAATAACGGGAAAAAATATCCAGCGATCATATATTTAAATGGTGGATTTGGTGGAATTGGAGATAGTGAGTTTGGCTGGGATGAAGAATCGCCTAAAAATAATTATCAAGGGGCAGGTGCATTTAAAAGAGATGATTTTGTACTTGCAATACCAAGTGCTAGAGGAGAAAATGCAAATGCTGGAAAATATGAAATGTTTTATGGGGAAATTGAAGACTTGGAAGAAGCCAGAAAATATGTGGCATCACTTCCTTATGTTGATTCAAATAGAATTTATCTCGTTGGACACAGTACAGGTGGGACAAAGGCATTGCTTCTAAGCGAATATTCAAAAGGTTTTCGAGCAGTTTTTGCAATAGGTGCCTTGCCAGATTTCTTTTGGGCAACAGAAAAACCAGATGAATATGGTGGAGTTCCGTTTGATTTGACAAATCCTAGAGAAATAGCAGTAAGATCATCACTTCGATACGTCCGTTCAATAACAGCACCAACTTTCCACTTTGAAGGGCAAGAAGAAAGAAGAGATATTTTATTTGAGCCTATGCAAAAAGCCGCAGACAAATACAAAATACCGTTTAAAAAATACCAAATTGCAGGTGGAGATCATTTTAATATACTTTATCCATTAACGACAATGATTGCACAAAAAATACTAGCTGATACAGGGGCGAAAACGAATATTCAGTTTAGTGATAAGGATTTGGATGTGATTTCAAAAGGGATTGTTAAATAGCAGATAATTTGATTTCAGAAATTTGATTGAAAATGAAAAATTGTAGATGTAAAGGAAGAAAATACGACTTAGAAAATAAATTCAAGTTTTTGGGATAATTTGAAAAAAGGAGATGTTTATGTGGTCAAAAGGAATTGAGTATAGAAAGCGAGAAAAAGAAAAACTCTCTAAAATAAGTTCAAAAGATTTACCATTTGACGTGTTTGTAAAAAATGGAGAATTAGTAAGCTGGAGAAGAAGTGGCTGGTGTAAGAGAGCTTATCAGTTTTACAAAAAAAGCTGTAATCGGAATTTTAGAAGAAATAAAAATCTTGAAACTTCAGTTAAAGGGAATTATTACAGAAAGTGCTATGAGTTGCAATATGCTTGGATTTAACAAAAAATTTTCAGATGGCTAGGAGATAAAAAATTATGCGAACTATCAAAGAATGGAATAAAATAATAGAAAATTATTTTAATGAAAATAATATTGAGTATGACAGGAATTATTTGTGTTTTTTTCCTGAAATCAATTTTATAAAAGT
>NZ_CALHQO010000507.1:0-1342 GCF_938036635.1 uncultured Leptotrichia sp. | reverse complement strand
AAATGAAGTTAAAAAATTGAATTTTGAAAATAAAAATTATAAAAATAGAATGGAATATTCCGACTTAAAGAAATCAAAATACTAGATAGATTGAAAGATTTTGAATTTTTTAGACTTTTATAAATAACTATTAAATTTTTAGGAAAGGAGAATAGCTATTTAGCTGTCAAAGAAAAATGGAAATAGATATAATTTTCCCAGTATTAAATGAGGAAAATAGATTAAAAAATGGAGTACAACAAACAGTAGAATATTTAGAAAAATCAAACTTTGATGATTATAGAATATTAATTGTTGATAATGGCTCAATTGATGCAACAGAAACAATAGCAATTGAATTATCAAAAGAGAATTATAAAGTAGAATATATTAAAATTTTTGAAAAAGGTGTGGGAGTTGCTTTTAGAGAAGGAATAAAAAAATCAAACTTTGAAATAGTTGGTTATATGGATATTGATATATCTACTGATATCAATAGTCTTGATAAGGTATATGAATTATTTTTACAGAAAAATCAGATAGATATTATAACAGGAAGTCGTAATATGAAAGAGTCAAACGTATATGGGCGTCCATTTATAAGAAATTTAACTTCAAAATTCTTAGGGAAGATAATTAATCTTTTATTAAAAACTAAATTAAAAGATTATATGTGCGGATTTAAATTTTTTAAGCGTACAAAATTATTAGAATTAATGACTAAAGTCTCTAATGAAAAGGGATGGTTCTATTGTGCTGAACTATTAATCTATGCTGAATGGAATAAATATGGTGTGTATGAATTACCTGTTACATGGGTAGATGAAAGAGAACACAGTAAAGTAGATAGTCAAATTTTTAAGTTGATAAAAAATTATTTAAAACATATATTTAGATTATTAAAGGCAAAGAAAGGAAGTTTAAATGAATAGAATGTTAGTTGGTTATACAGGTTTCGTAGGAAGCAACATATATGCAAAAGGTGATTTTGATGGTATATATAATTCAAAAAATATCCAAGAAGCATATGGAAAAAATCCAGATTTATTAATTTATTCAGGATTAAGAGCTGAAAAATTTTTGGCAAATAATGCTCCTGAAAAAGATTTGGAACTTATTTATGGAGCTGAAAAAAATATTGAAAAAATAAATCCTAAAAAATTAATATTAATTTCAACAATTGATGTTTTAAAAAAACCAATTAATGTTGATGAAGATGTAGAAATAGAAACTATTGGATTGCAAGCCTACGGATATAATAGATATCAATTAGAATGTTGGGTAAGAGAAAATTATCCTGATGCACTAATAATTAGATTACCAGGATTATACGGCATAAATTTAAAGAAAAATTTTATATATG
>NZ_CALHQO010000506.1:0-2985 GCF_938036635.1 uncultured Leptotrichia sp. | reverse complement strand
AGTTTCTGAATTTAGCGGATGGAACAATATGATTTTAAATAACAGCTCTACTGGTATTTATGTAGATAATTCATCAGCTACGGTTACAGGTAAGAAGATAACGGGGACATCTGACAAGGCAAAAGGAATTGTCTCAATAAATTCTAACGTGACAAATAATGCAGATATGGAATTTTCAAGCGATGATTCAATTGGAATTTTCTCGCAGAATAAATCGTCAGCTGTAAAAAATATCGTAAATAATGGAAATATTAATATTACAGGAAAACGTTCAATTGCCGCCTATTTAGAAGGTACAATGGAGCAGTCGTTTGAAAATACGGGTACAATAAATGTTGACAAGACGACAACTGCTGTAAAAAATGACTCTACAGTTGGAATTTATGCACAAAGCGGTTCTAAAATCAACATAAAGAACAGTGGAAAAATAAATGTTGACGAAGCTTCGTTTGGAATATACTCGCTTAGTGAAGACGGAAACGTGGAAACTACGGCAAGTTCAGAAATAAATGTGGCTGACAGGGCGATTGGCGTGTATAAGAAATCTGGAACTGCCAATCTGGGAGGAAAAATAAATGTGGCAGATCACACGGCAACAGAAGTGAATAGTGAGCCTGTAGGAGTCTATGGAACAAGCGGAGTTGTAATAAATGACAGTACTTCTGATTTCATCGTTGGGGACAAATCTTACGGTGTAATCCTTGCAAACCCTGGACTGAGCAAAACAAATGTTTATTCAAATTCTTCTTCATCAAAGATAAGTTTAGGAAAAGAATCGACATTCCTTTACACTGAAGGAACATCACAGGTTACAAATAACGGAACAATCACGTCTGGAACAAATAACGGAATCATAGCAATTTATGGAAAAGACGGAGCAAACATTATAAATAACGGAACAATTGACTTGTCGCAAGGAATTGGAAATCAGGGTATTCTTGTAACAGGGGCATCGAATGCTGTAAATAGAGGAACAATAAAAATAGGAAAAACTGACAAATCTGATCCGGATAATATTATCTACGGAATTGGAATGGCGGCTATTGATGGAGCGTCTGCAACAAATGAAAGGGATATTTACGTTTCAGGAAATTTAAGTATCGGAATGTACGGAGATAAGAGCGGTACAACTTTGAGAAATGCCGGAAACATTTATCTTGACGCTTCTGGAGCGACTTCAACTGACAAGATTCAGACAATGATGGGAGTGTTTGCAAACAACGGTACCACATTTGTAAATACAGGAACTATAACTACAGTCGGTTCGTATGTAGGCAACAGCAATGTTCAGGGACTTGTGGGAGTTGCTGTATTAAACGGAAGTACATTGGAAAATTACGGAACAATAAACATTGATGCAGACACTAGCTACGGTGTTCTTATAAAAGGTACTGAAAACAATAAATCCATAATCAAGAACTACGGAAACATTAACATTAGCGGTCTTAAATCTTATGGTGTACGTTACGATGGAAATTCGAAAGGTGTAACTGGAAATGACCTTCCGGTAGGAAATGATGCAACACCTTCCAACACGCTGCCTGCAATAAGTTCAGGAGCTGGAAAAATTACTTCATCAAATGGAGCTGAAGACTATTATGCTCCTAAAGATCCAAGTAAAACTATTGGAGGAACAGGAATTGTACAGCTGCCTGATGGAAGGCTGGCAATTCAAAGAAACGGTGTAGTGCTGGATGAAAACCAAGTTCAGGTAATAGATTACGCAACTCCGGCAGTAAACTACGCTCTGGCAAACTTTGGAGTGTATGTGGATACGCTTGGAAGAACAAGGCCTATTAATCTGGATGGGGCGACTGATATTGGAATAAACAGCGACCTTCTGATAGGGACAGAATTTTCTGTGCTGACAAACAAGAAAGATGTTATAATAGGAAAGCAAATACTGCAGCCGTTCCTTAACCAGATAAATGCTGGAATATTCAACTTTACGCCATATTCAGCTTCGTTGACATGGATGGCGACACCTGAAGTGGATCCTGCAACACAGCAGATTACACGTGTACTTATGACAAAAATTCCTTATACAGCCTTTGTAGGAAGAACAGCAAATGAATTTAACTTTGCTGACGGGCTGGAGCAGAGATATGATGCAAATGCTCTTGATTCAAGGGAAAAACTGATATTCAACAAGCTGAATACTATAGGAAATAATGAAGAAGCCCTATTGGCACAGGCTTATGATGAAATGATGGGACATCAGTATGCAAATGTGCAGCAGAGAATATTTGCAACAGGTAACCTTCTGAACAAGGAGTTTGACTATCTGAGAAACGAATGGGACACTAAGACAAAAAATTCCAACAAGATAAAGGCATTTGGAATGAAGGGAGACTACAAGACTGATACTGCAGGAATTATCGATTACAAGAACAACGCTTACGGATTTGCCTATATGCACGAAAATGAAACTGTAAGGCTGGGTGAATCAAGCGGATGGTATGCAGGAGCTGTTAAGAATAAATTTGACTTTAGCGATATTGGAGGTTCGACAGAGGAGCAGTCCATTGTAAAAGCAGGGGTGTTTAAGTCAATGCCTATCGGAAATGACCACAATAACGGTCTGAACTGGACTGTTTCAGCGGAAGGATTTATGGGGAATGGAGAAACTAAGAGAAAATTCCTTGTAGTTGATGACATCTTTGAGGCGAAATCTGACTTCCATTCGTATGGAGCTTCCATAAAAAATGAGATCAGAAAAAATATCAGAGCAAGCCAAAGAATAAGTATTTCACCATACGGAAGCCTGAAACTTGAATACGGAAGATTTACCGGAATAAAAGAAAATACAGGTGAAATGCGTCTGGAAGTTAAGTCAAATGACTATTATTCAATAAAACCTGAAGCTGGTGTGGAATTTAAGTATAGCCAGCCACTTGCAGTCAGAACAAAATTTGTTGCAAAACTAGGACTTGCCTATGAAAATGAACTGGGACAAGTTGGAGATGTTGATAACAAGGCAAGAGT
>NZ_CALHQO010000505.1:0-7599 GCF_938036635.1 uncultured Leptotrichia sp. | reverse complement strand
CATTTGACAAAAATTCCCTAAAATATGATTTTGGTATGGAAATAAGCGGTGTTTTCGCTGGAAGTCCGTAAATTTCATAATTTTCATTGTCAAATCCAACTTTTCTAGCAATATTTTTAGAACGGAAAATATGATAATCATTCGTTGCAATCAATACTTTTATTTTTTGATTTTTTTCATTATTGTTTAAAATATTTTTACTATTTTCAATATTTTTTATCTTCTCAAGACTAAACTTAAAATTTTCAACAGTATTCTTAGATTTGTCTTCCAAAACAATTCTATCCTCACTAATTCCATTTTTCAAAAGTTCCCTTTTTATCGCCAATCCTTCAGCAACACCTTCATTTTTCCCTTGTCCACCAGTCGCAATAACCTTAGTTTCTGGATTTTTTTTTAAATATTCGGTTGCAGCCTTTATTCTTTCCATAAGTGATTTAGTCGGATTTTCTCCTTTTACTCTTGCTCCAAGTATTATTACATAATCTACTTTTTTATTTTCATTTACGGATTTTCTATCAGTTATATATTCTTTTATTATGAGATATTGAATAAAGCAAAATAAAAAAACAAATAAAATAATAGAAATTTTTATTACTGTCATAATTGTATTCTTCATAAGTTTTCGATTTTAAAAATATCCTTTCTTAAAATAAAGGCTGTTCCATTTCTGAAACAACCACTATAAAATAATTATTCTTTCACGATAGCTGTAAAATCACTCCAATCTTCAACTTTAAAAGCTCTAATATCCCTTACAGAATTTTTAAACCATTCGATAGATTTTAGTTTTGTTATGGCTTTATAAACTTCAGCTAAAGTGTTTTTTTCAGTACTATTCACATATAAACTGCCCTGTGTACATTCAAAACCTAGTATCTCCAATTCCTGTCGAATTTCATCGTAAGCCCTATTATATGGATCACCATAATTCTTTTTCAAATCATCAATTTTTAAATCAAATGCAATTGCATACATCTGTATCCCTCCTCTTTTAAATGTTTTACAACAATATTTTAGTATATTTTACCATAATTGTCAATTTCTTATTTTATTTTTTAATTGACATTTTGTACAAAAAGAACTATAATAAATTGTACAAAAACTATAAAGGAGTGATAAATATGTTAGCTGTAAGTTTTTCAACAATGAGAAATAATTTAAAAAGTTATTGTGATAAAGCAGTGAAAGAAAATGAAGATGTAATTGTAACAAGAAAAAATGAAGAAAATGTAGTTTTAATAAATCTTGAAAAATATAATCAATTTTTGAAAGCAGTCCAAAATGCTGAATATCTTGCAAAAATAGATAGAGGGTTTTCTCAGATGAAAAGTGGAAAAGGACAAGTTCATGATTTAATAGAGGTTGACGATGAATAAATTATGGACTGATGATGGCTGGGCAGATTATTTATATTGGCAATCTCAAGATAAAAAAACTTTAAAAAGAATTAACGAACTCATAAAAGATATTGAAAGAAATGGAGCATTGAATGGAATAGGTAAACCTGAAGCTTTAAAATATAGAAAAGGATTTAGTCGAAGAATTGACGAAACTAACAGGCTTGTCTATGCCATTGACGAAAATGGAGTTTTATGGATAATTTCTTGTAGAGGACATTATTAAGATTTTAATTTTTTACAATAAATTAAAAAGAGTGGCACTTAATCCACTCTTTATTTTTTACACAAATATTTTAATTTACTGATTTTCAAATCCACCTGTATAAAGCTGATAATAAGTTCCTTTTTGTGCAATCAATTCATCGTGATTTCCACGCTCGATAATTCTTCCTTGATCAAGTACCATTATTACATCGGAATTTTTGATAGTTGAAAGTCTGTGGGCGATTACAAAGACTGTTCTTCCCACCATCAACTTATCCATTCCTTCCTGCACGATTTTTTCTGTTCTTGTATCAATGCTTGAAGTTGCTTCATCCAGAATTAAGACTGGTGGATCAGCGATTGCTGCTCTTGCTATTGACAATAATTGCCGTTGCCCTTGTGAAAGGCTGGAACCGTCACCGCTTAAATAAGTGTCATAGCCTTGTGGCAGGTGTTTTATAAAATGGTCAGCGTTGGCAAGTTTTGCAGCAGCATACACTTCTTCATCTGTTGCATCAAGTTTTCCATATCTAATGTTGTCGGCAACTGTTCCAGAAAATAAGTGTGTGTCCTGTAATACAATTCCAAGCGATTCTCTTAAATCCTGTTTTTTTATTTTTTCAATGTTAATGCCATCATATCGGATTTTTCCAGAATTAATATCGTAAAATCTGTTAATTAAATTTGTAATTGTAGTTTTTCCAGCACCTGTTGCACCAACAAAGGCAATTTTTTCTCCTGGCTTTGCATAAAGATTGATATTATGAAGTATTGTCTTTTCATCATTGTATCCAAATGTTACATCTTCAAAAACAACATCTCCCATTAGTCTTTCATAAGAAATCGTTCCGTCAGAATGTGGATATTTCCAAGCCCATGCACCTGTGTGCTTCTCAGTTTCTGTAATGTTTCCATTTTCATCAATATTTGCGTTTACAAGAGTTACATAGCCGTTATCTTGTTCAGGTGTCTGATCTAGCAGGTTAAATACCCTTTGGGCTCCAGCCGATGCCAATATTACTGATGTTAATTGCTGTGCAATTTGTGAAACAGGCTGGTTTATTACTTTTATAAACTGCAAGAACGATACAAGTCCACCGATTGTAAAGCCTGCAATATTATTAAACACAATTATTGAGCCAAGAACTGCTGTAAGTACAAAGTTTATATTTCCAAGATTCCCTACAGCAGGACCTAAAATATTTGCAAATTTCATAGCATTGTTCGCTCTGTTAAATAGTGCAGTATTCAGCTTATTAAAACGTTCATCAGCCTTTTTCTCGTACGAAAATACTTTTACAACTTTCAATCCTTCTATCATTTCTTCCACATATCCATTAACAATCCCGATATTTCTTTGTTGAGCAGTATAGTTTCTTGAACTTTTTGAAGAAATAGTTTTTGTTGTAATAATCATAATAATAATCATTATTACTACGAAAATTGCTAGTGGAATATTTAATATAAACATTGAAATAAGAACACTTACAATTGTAATAATTGAAGATATTACCTGTGACAAACTTTCAGCCATCATATTTCTTAAAGCGTCAATATCACTTGAATAAACACTCATTATATCTCCATGTGCATTTGTATCAAAATATTTTATGGGAAGCGACTCCATATGTATAAATACATCATCTCTTAATTTTTTTAATGTTCCCTGTGCAGCGTAAATCATAAATATTTCATAAATATATGTACAAATTACTGATGTACCATATACAACCGCCATTTTTAAAATTAGGCTCACAAGCTCTTTGATAAAGTTAGGATTATTTTTACCAATGTTAGGAATAATGATTCCATCAATCAATTCTTTTGAATACATTGTTCCAATAACCATTCCAAATGAACTCAAACAAATAAATACAATAACAAATAGCGTCTGTATTTTATAATGCTTAAACATGTATCCCAATAATCTAATTAATCCTTTTATCTGATTTCGTGATTGCGAATTTTCAGCTTTTTTATTTTTATTCATTATTTGTCACTCCCTTCTGTCTGGGATTCATAAACTTCACGATATACCTTGCTTGTTTTTAGCAATTCATCGTGTGTCCCTGCTGCTGTTATAACTCCGTCTTCCAGAACTAATATCTTATCAGAATCTTTTATTGATGATACTCTTTGTCCGATAATAATTTTTGTAATGTGCGGTAATTCATTTTTAAATGCTTCTCTTATTAGTTTGTCTGTCTTTGTGTCAACTGCACTTGTAGAATCATCTAAAATTAATATTTTGGGAGATTTTAGCAAGGCTCTAGCTATACAAAGTCTTTGTCTTTGACCTCCAGATACATTTGCTCCGCCACGTTCAATACGGGTATCATATTTTTGTGGAAATTTCTGAATGAATTCATCAGCTTGTGCCAATTTACAGGCATGTTCCATTTCCTCATCGGTTGCATTTTCATTTCCCCAACGTAAATTATCCTTTATAGTTCCTGAAAACAGCACATTTTTTTGAAGAACCATCGCTACATTGTCTCTAAGCGTATTTATATCATAATCCTTTACATTTACTCCGCCAACCAAAAGTTCCCCATCCAGAACATCGTATAGTCTTGGAATCAATTGAACAAGAGCTGATTTTGCACTTCCAGTTCCTCCGATAATTCCAATAGTTTCTCCAGACTTTATTTCCAGATTTATTTTTGTCAAATTCAGCACATCAGGATTATTACTGTAACTGAAATCCACGTTTTTAAACACTATTGAACCATCTTTCACCTCTGTTATCCCATTTTCAGGATTTTTAATACTTGGCTCTTCATCTAGAACCATCACAATTCTATCTCCAGATGCCCTTGAAAACACAATATTTACAAGCATCATTGCAAGCATAAGAAGACTCATAAGAATATTGGTTGTATAAGCAAAAAGGCTTGTAAGCTGTCCTGTCGTCAGCTCATTTACAACAATCATCTTTGCTCCAAACCATGAAAGCAGTAAAATACACCCAAATACTGTTATCTGCATTACAGGAGATACAAATATTATAATTCTTTCCCCTTTTAATAACATATTTTTCAAATTTTCAGTAGCCTTCTTAAATTTATTAGTTTCATATTTTTCACGAATATACGCTTTTACAACACGAATACCATTAATATTTTCCTGAAGACTGGAATTTATGTCATCATACTTTTTAATTGCAGCTGTAAAAATCGGATGTACCTTAAAAATAACAAAGACTAAAAAACTTCCTAAAAACAAAACTGCAACAATGAATATCATTGACAACTTCGGACTTATCATAAATGACATAAATATTGCTACGCACATCATAAGTGGAGCCCTTACAAATCCTCTGATTAACATTTGAAATGAATTCTGAATGTTATTAACATCTGTCGTAAATCTTGTAATCAGTCCAGCTGTAGAAAATTTATCAATGTTAGTGAATGAAAAGGACTGTATTTTAGAAAATAAATCTTTTCTCAAGTTTTTAGCAAATCCAGCCGAAGCATAAGAAGCATATTTACTAGCCTGTATTCCACATAACAACGACAACATCGCCACTCCAAACGTTGCAAGTCCCATTATAACAATAAACTTCATATCTCCCTTACCATCATTTCCATTCAGTCCACTGTCAATAATTACAGCCATAAGTGTTGGAATAAGCATTTCAAAAATAACTTCTATTCCAATAAATATTGGCGAAATTAACGCACTTCTTTTATATTCCCCTAGACGAGAAAATAATTTTTTTAACATATAAATAAACACCTCTTCCTTTCTTTATTTTTTCGTTTTTATTTAATACTTATACAAATTTAAAAGCACGAAACTTATCAAAAAAAATAAAAAAATCAATTTCATTAATAAATTTCAGTGCTTTCTATTTGTTATTAAAATCAAATAATTATGCTTAAATATCTAAATGTTCCATAAAATATCTTATCTGCAATTTCCACCAATACCAGTCATGAGCCACATCGTGTCCCCAGAAATCCGTCCATGCTGGAACTTGCTTTTCATAAAGAATATGAGCCAGTTCTCTGTTACTTGGCAGTAATTCTTCTTCCCATGCTCCTTGTCCAATACATATAATAATATTTCTCTTTCTATATATATCTAAATAAGGATGGTTCCATGGCATATTTTTCAGAAAGTCAACAACAGAGTTATTATAAACCAAATCATCTTTATAATCTCCAAAAAACATTGAAGCATCAAACATTCCACTTAGCGAAATTAACGTTTCAAATAATTCAGGCCTACGGAAAAATAAAATTCCTGCATGTGCTCCTCCCATGCTACATCCTGTAACAATAATATCACTTCTCCAAGAGATATCCTGTATTCTAGGCACAAATTCATTTGCAATAAAATTATACCATTTTTCCTGCATTTCTATTCTGTATCTTGGATTTCCATTGAGATCTGACCAGCTTTCCTTGTCAATACTTCCTACACAGAATAATTGCAACCTTCCTTGTTCAATGTAGTCTGATAGCACATCTACCATCCCAAATTCTTCATACTGGTTACAATCTCCATCTTGTGAAGGAAATACCAGTATCGGCTTCCCAGCGTGTCCATATCTCTTATATTCCACTTCCCGACCAAGATGATAGCTATATTCTTTTTTATATTCTATTTGCATTCTTTCTCCTTGTGATTTTATTTATTTTTATTCTTCTATTTTTTTGTGTACAAAATCTATAAATTCTTCCATTTTCTCTTTTGTTTTAAATTTTGCTGTATACATATAATTTCCCATTGCTCCTGAAAAAATATCCGGCATTCTTTCATCCATCACAATTGCATTTCCATATTTCTGTTTAATTTCATCGTGAGAATGAATATAATTTCTATTATCACGACGACTTGCATAAACACAGTAGTTTTTTTCTATATCTTTATTTAATTTAGCCTTTTCGATTTTATCAAATGCAATCATATCAGCCCAGATTTGATAAACATCAGTATTGTTGGCGTAATTGTACATATCAGGTGTATATCCGCCTGCAGGACGCATATTTGCTTCTAGTCCTACATAATCCCCTTTTTTACCAAGTCCTTTTTTATCTTTATTTAGTTTAAAAAATTCCAGATGCACAAATCTACTTTTTACTCCAAAGCCTTTCACAGCTCGTCTTCCTGCATCCAGCAATTTTTCAGGCATTTCCTTTTCTACATAATAAAATACATCTAGTTTTTCATTTACAATATCCATAACAGCAGGCTCAACAATTCCTGTTTCAAAAATAGGATTTCCGTTGGAATCAATAACTGCGTCATAAGATACTAAATCTCCGTCAACATATTCTTCCATAATATATTTTACATTTTCATTACGAGTTTCAAAAAATTCCTTCAATTCTTTCTCATTATTAATTTTACGAGTATCGCTCGCACCGACACCATTATCAGGCTTAACAACTACTGGATATCCTGCTTTATCAATAAATTTCTTTGCTTTTACAAGTGTTGCAACTAATGAAAAGTCCGCAGCTGGTATTTCTCCCTTTTTGTATGCCTTTTTCATTTTAGATTTTTCTTTTATATTTGCAATTTTATCAGACTTTATTCCAGTTGTAATATTAAAATCTGAACGAAGTCTTGAATCCTGTACAAGCCAGTATTCATTATTAGACTCAAGCCAGTCAATTTTCCCATATTTATGCGTAAAAAAAGCCACTGCCCTTAAAACTTCATCATAATTTTCAAGGTTAGAAACTTTATAGTATTCTGTTAAACTGTCCTTTAATTTTTGATCCAATTGATCATACTCTATATCTGCAATCCCTAATACATTTACTCCATTTTGTTTTAATCTATCGCAAAATTCACAGTTAGTTTTTGGAAATTGTGGTGAAATGTAAACAAAATTCATAATACTCATCTCCTTCGACTGTTATAATAATTTAATTTCATAAACTTCTGTAATCCGCTTTTTTAGTGATTTGTATTATTATAGCATAATTTTTGAAAAAATGTAAATACTATTCTTTTGTATTTTTTCTCATACTTA
>NZ_CALHQO010000504.1:0-1110 GCF_938036635.1 uncultured Leptotrichia sp. | reverse complement strand
GGACTTTTTGCTAGAATAATATTTTACAAAAATTCTAATATATTTATTTGAAAATTCAAAAGAGTCGTTATCGTTGAAATAGCTGATAGAATCAATATTTTTTAATTTAAAGTTATTCATAAGTTCTTCAATTTTTGGATAATGTCTTTTAATTTTGTTAAGTTTTCTTGTAAGAGTGTAAAATAGGACTATTGGTGATTTAACAGTTTTTGAAGATGCTAAAGAAAAAGTTTTAGATTATTTGAGGCTAGATTAAGCATAAGAGCCTTTTTTAAATTTTTTTCAAAATCTTTAGAATTTTTGGCATAATTTATATTGTCGTAGACGTATTTATATCCTCTTTTTGACACATAAAGTACAAATAGATGATAAATTTCTTCAGGATTGGAAATTTTTTCTTTAATAAGTTCCAGCATTTTATAAATTTTATTATCAAAAGGTTTGTAGGATTGTTTTAATTTATTTATAGAAAAACTTATTGAGGTAATTTTATTCGTTGCTTTTTTGTGTTCTTTTATTTTTTCATATTCAATTGAAAAATCTGTAAAAGTATTTATATCCAGTATAGCTTTTTTTAAAATATACTTTTCAAAATCAAAAAATCTTTCATATTTATCATTTGCGTTTAGGTAAGTTTTTACTAATGAAACTGGTAGAGTGATTTCGTTCTTATCTTTAAAATTTTTAATAATATTGTTATAAAAACTGAATGAGAAAGAATCATTCATAAAAATAAATTTTTCAATTTCAAGAAGGGAAAAAAAGTTTTTTTTGAGAGAAAAGCAGTTTTTAAATTCTTCAGTAAAAAATATGTGACAATAATCAGAATATAAAACAAAAGATGAAATGATTCCAAAGGAGCCTGAAAATTGCATATCTGTAGAAAAAAATATATGTTTTTCTATTAAAGCATTAAAAAATGGGGTAAAATCATTAATTGAAGGGAAATCGAGTATGGAAAGCAGTTCTTCAAATCTAATTTCAGCTTTTTCTAAAAATGACGAATCTGATGCAATTCTAAAGAATAATAATTTAAAAAAGTTTTTTTCATTTTTTGTTATTTTTTTTGAAAATTTAAGATTAATAGTATTTTTTAAATTTGTAAATTTT